>CAIRGO010000164.1 GCA_903878115.1 Akkermansiaceae bacterium
CGCGATCCACGTGAAAAGAACAGACATCCGTGCGCATCAACGCTTGCTCCTCATGACCGATGTAGCCATTGACGCAATCAATCTCAGGATCAAAGCCATACGCTTGCAATTGCTCCTGGTCACGGAGCATGAAGTCAATCGCCACTTTCCCCGCCGCACTCACCGGCAGCGCGAGCAATTGAGCACGGTCAAGCGTGGTGATGCCGCGCTCTCCGCTGAGATGACGAATCACTTCCGAAAAATCTCCCTCTAACGAACGTCTCAGACACAGCGCATTGACTCCATCGCGCATCGGCGTGGACACAAGTTCTTCCATGCTATGCACATAGCGCACATACGGCAGATCAGGTGGCGCGGAGTTCATGCAAGATTTCCTACAACACGCACGCATAAAATGCCAACCTTTTGCTGTTTGATGAGATCAGGTGAGTAGTCACTTTTCTAGGGTTAAAGGTTACGCCATGGCATCAATCGTTGATCTCACTCTGATCCACCCAACGCCAAACCATCACATGCGCACCGCTATCGGATGCCGAAACAACGGGAGCTTCATCAAGGCTAAACGCATCCTCATCGCCTAACTGAAATGCGGCGGCATAGCGTTTTTCCACGTCCGTTCGGCGCGCCTTACTCGCCAAAAGCCTCGCGATTTCCTCATGCCCCGCAGAAAGTAAGGCCTCGTGAATGGCTAGCACTTCTTCTGGTTGCAGGTATGCGGTGTGGAATGTATTGGCCTTCATGCGCATTCGGTTTTCAGACTTCCCGCCTCCGCCAAAAAATTCCACAATGCTGTGGTAAGTATTTCGCTCGGCTCTTGCCCACGTTCATGCGCCAGATGCAACAAGTTGCAAATCAAGTCAACCGTCGAACTGTCATGCCTTTCGTGGTAGTGGTTTTCCCTCTCAAAGAATCCTAACACCGACATCCCCTGCGCGACACCCAAGCCCTTGGTGCAATCGGGCTCATCGAGGCCGTCAGTCGTTTGATACCGAGTAGGATCATGGGGTGGAAGGGATGCTAATTGCGTCACCAATGTGGAGAGGGATGGGGGTTCTAGCATTAAGGGATTCATGAGATTTGGCAGGTAAGAAATCAAGAAGTTTTACGTGTTCAAATAAACACTAATAGAATGCCAAAGTCAAGAAAAAATTACTCCTCCAGCCCACAAACCCGACGTGCTTCGCGGTAGTGCCCCATGGGCATCGGGTGTTGCATTTGCCAACGAATCGCGATCGGGCGATTGCCGATTGCATCGATAAATTTGCCTTCGCCCAGGAATAAAAATGGCGAAGTAACGCCATTCGTCACCTGTTTACAAATTCGAGTGAAAAACAATATGCGATACCCCAGAGCCTCGTAATTGGCGTAAATTTTGCCGATCTTGCTGGTTTGTGTTGTGTTCGCCTGACTTTCCCAGTGCAGCAAATCAGGTGCCGTGGGGAAATCGCGATACATGGTGCTTTCCGAAAATTGTTTTTCGTTTTTTTCAAAAGTCACCAGATGAACGATAACCTTTTGCGCCTCAAAGTGAATCACGCCCACACCTGTGGATCCTCTGCCGTTAAAAGCATCTGCTCCAAATATGGCATTGATTTCTTTGCTGGAGTAAACGCCGTGAATCTCCAATGTTTCCGGCAAATCCGAAATCGTCTTAGAATGCAAAGGAGATCTACTTTGAGCAAAATCAACAACCTCAGCCAGATCGCGCATCACGGAAGCATTACGCGTAAGTCGCAGATAAGCTTCTGTTAGATTGGTTGCTTCAATCTCTTTCGCATTGCGATTCCATAAGATCTGATACGCAGGCTTGGCGAATGGCTCTGCCGCTAACAACTTCAATTCTTCTCCCGATGCTTTTGCGAATCTCGCCAACCAGTTGAGATATTGAGGCGCGCGTTGCAACGCAGTTCTAGCGAGAGCAAGGTGGAGTTTGAATCCAGCAAGATCAGGATCATTCTCCGTCTGCTCGTTTCTAGTCAATGACTTCCATTGCGACCAACTCCGCTTGCTGAGCAACTCGATTGGATCCTCTTGTGTGACTTCGATGAATTCGCGGAACGACGGCATCTGATCCGCAGGCCATTGAGAAAAAGCATCGCGAATGCGGAACTCTGGATTCTGATACGTGCGCTTGATGCTAGTGAGGATGGTCTCCTTGGCCTGCCGCTCCATGAGGATCGCACAACCACTGGGTAGATGCGGAAAACCATTCTCCACCTCTTCCACCAATCGATTCCGCTTGCCAGGCAGAAGAGAAGAAAATCTAAGATCATAGCGGAACTCACGCCGGCACTGACCGACAAAATCCAAAACTGTGAGACACTTGCCTTCACTTGTTCGACGCAAACCACGTCCGAGCTGTTGCAGATAGACGATGTGACTTTCCGTGGGCCTAAGAAATAGCACGCAATTGATTTCTGGAATATCAACACCCTCATTGAAGACATCCACCACGAAGAGCACATTGATCCGCCCAGTGGCAAGATCGGCGCGCAATTTTTGTCGAGTATCAGAATCAGTATTCGAAGTCAGGACCTCCGCAGCGATTCCAGCTTGCTGGAAAAAACTTGCCATGAATTCCGCGTGTTTGATGCCTAAGCAAAATCCCAGCGCTCTCACCGATTTTCGATCAAACTCCGCGCTGCCATAGGGATCGGGGAGGTATTCGCGAAGTTTATCTAACACCAATTGCGCACGGAGATGATTAGCATTGAGAAGATTTTGAATTTCTTTGTCGTCGTATCGTCCCCTACTCCATGCCACCTGAGAATAATTCACGGTCGCATCACTGATGGCAAAGTAATGGAAGGGACAGAGAAGCTTGTCTTGCAGCGCATCAGGCAAACGAATCTCCGCTGCCACGGGTCGATCAAAATGCATCGCTACGCTTGATCCATCGGTTCGCTCGGGAGTAGCTGTGAGACCTAACAGAGTTTTAGGTTGAAGCAAATCGATGATCGCATCATAGCTTTTTGCCTCCGCATGGTGCGCTTCATCGATGACGACATAATCCCAAGCATCCACTCCATGTGCTTCGTGAAGCCGCTGCGAGGTAAACGACTGGATGGAGCAAAACACGTGATCCATCGAGTGCGGGCGAAGTCCATCCACAAAAAGCCCGCCGAAGTTACCATCTTTGAGAACTTGGCGGAAGCTACCGAGCGCTTGCTCAAGAATTTCCTTCCGATGAGCGATGAAAAGCAACTTTGGATGACGACCCAATTTGCGTGATTCATTACGATAATCAAAGGCAGCAATCATCGTTTTCCCCGTGCCTGTCGCCGCGATGATGAGGTTGCGGAAATGGTAACGAGACTCGCGAGCAAAAGCCAGCGCCTCCAGGATTTCTTGCTGGAACGGATGCGGCGCAAGGTCGAACACCGTCAATGGCGTGTAGCTCTGCCCATCAAAATCATTACGCTCTTTACGAATTGCATCCCGAAAACGCTGAGGCTTCTTCAAATCATAAAGTTCGAATGACGGATTTTCCCAATAACCAGAAAACTCTGCGGTGCAGCGACGAAACAAATGAGGCAGTTCACGAGCGGCGCATTTAACCGTCCACTCGAGTCCACTGGTCATAGCGGCGTGCGAGAGATTGGCGGAACCAACATAAGCCGTAGATAAACCCGATTCTCGATGAAAAAAATACGCTTTAGCATGAAGACGGGCGGCATGCGTATCATAATTGATCCGCACTTCGGTATTAGGCAGTGCGGCAATTTCTTCCACCACCGCAGGATCGGATGCGCCGAGATAACTAGTGGTAATCAAACGCAAAATGCCACCTCGCTCAGTGAATTGTTTTAAGGTGTCACGCATCAAGCGCATGCCGCCACTTTTGACAAATGCGACCAGCATGTCACAGCGATCGGCAGTAGCTAGCTCTAGTTCAATTTCACGCCCGAGTTGCGGCAGACCTGGTGCACCGGTCAGCAGTGAGGAAGAAGAAAGGTGCGTGAGGGGGCGTGGAGATGCCTCATGATTGTCACCGCAAACTTCTTCAAGTAGATCAACGTGATCCTCTAACGTAATTTTTTCATTCAGCAAATACGCCAGTTCTTCGCTTTGTCGCGAAACGAGCTCCAGCACCGCATTAGTCAGCGCTACCTGACGCGGTGCGTCGTTGGAGCCGTAAATGCGTATGGCCTGCGCAAGCTTCGCCGCGAGGAAGCGGGTGAGATAATCCGGCAGTTCCGCGGCTTCGATTTTGCCTAGCAGAGAGACAACGCCCTCCCCTCTTAAACGCGAGATTTCATCACGCAAGGTTTGCGTGATGAGATCATCGTAGAGGCCTGCTTTCAGCATGGCTTGGTTTGGTTTTTTGTTTGATCTGACGGATCTGTCGGATTGGACCGATCCGTCTGATCAAACCTATGGTCACTGACAAGCCTCACAAGTCCCGCCGTTCATCATTGCCTCCAAGGAGCAGGCGTTGCGTTCGGCTTCGGTGTAGGTGCTTTTTGGCTCGCCGCTCATGGTGCCGCGGATTTCTTTGGTGACGTTGATGGTCGATTTCTCGATGTTGTTGGCTTGCATGGTGCGCAAATAATACGTCGTCTTGAGGCCTTTGCTCCAGGCGCGGCGATACATGTGGCTGAGTGCCTTGAAGTCGGGGTCGGCCAGGAACAGGTTGACGCTTTGGCTCTGATCGATCCACTTTTGACGACGCGCGGCGGCATCGACGATGGCTTCGTAGCCGACACCGAAGGCGGTTTGGTAACGTGCTTTGATGTGCTCGGGGATCGTGGAGATCGCATCGAGTTCACCGTCGAAGTATTTCAACTGGTCGAGCATTTCCTGATTCCACAGGCCGGCTTTTTTCAAATCCTGCACGAGGAAGGAGTTGAGGATGATGAAGTCACCAGCGAGGTTGGATTTCACAAACAGGTTCTTGTAGTTCGGCTCGATGCAGGGCGTGGTGCCCATGATGTTAGAGATCGTCGCGGTCGGCGCGATGGCCAATACGTTCGAGTTGCGCATGCCGTGCTTGGCGATTTTTTCTCTGACAAATGTCCAGTCCATTTTGCCACCACGTGGGGTATCGATCTTCACGCCGCGTTCTTCTTCTAACAAGTCAATCGTATCCTGTGGCAACAATCCACGATCCCACTTGGAGCCTTTGTAGCTGGAATAGGTGCCGCGATCAGCAGCGAGGTCGCTCGAAGCACTATAAGCATAGTAGGCGATCGCTTCCATGAATTCATCGTTGAATTCCACAGCAGCAGGCGAACTAAAGGCGAGGCCTTTTTTGTAGAGTGCATTTTGCAAGCCCATCACGCCGAGACCGATGGGGCGGTGGCGTGAGTTAGCTGTCTTCGCAGCCACGGTGGGGTAGAAATTGATATCGATCACACTATCCAGCGCGCGGATCGCCACGGTGATGGTTTCCTTGAGCATCTCATGGTCGATGATGCCATCTTCATTGATGTGAGTATCGAGGATGACCGATCCAAGGTTGCAGACGGCGGTTTCCTCATCGCTGGTATTGAGAGTGATCTCGGTGCAGAGGTTCGACGAGTGAATCACACCGCAATGGTCCTGCGGCGAACGCACGTTGCAAGGGTCCTTGAAGGTGATCCAAGGGTGGCCAGTTTCGTAAATCATCTTCAGCATCGACTTCCACAAATCAATCGCTGGCAATTGACGCGACCAGATTTTTCCAGTAGCGGCAAGTGCTTCGTATTCCTCGTAGCGTTGCTCAAAGGCCTTGCCAAAGAGGTCGTGCAGATCCGGCACTTCGTTCGAGCGGAACAAAGTCCAGTGCTGGCGCGCCTCCATGCGTTTCATGAACAAATCCGGAATCCAGTTCGCGGTGTTCATGTCATGGCAGCGGCGGCGGTCGTCGCCCGTATTTTTACGGAGATCAAGGAAATCCTCGATGTCGTTGTGCCAGGTTTCCAGATAAGCGCAACCAGAGCCACGACGCTTGCCGCCTTGGTTCACAGCCACGAGTTGGTCGTTGTGGAGCTTCAAGAAAGGAATGATGCCTTGTGATTCGCCGTTGGTGCCTTGAATGTAGCCACCGGTGCCGCGCACAGCGGTCCACGAACCACCGAGGCCGCCCGCCCATTTCGAGAGGTAGGCATTTTCGGCGATGCCGCGTTGCATGATCGACTCGATCGAGTCATCTACTTTGTAGAGGTAGCAAGACGAGAGCTGGCTGTGCAGTGTGCCCGAATTGAAAAGGGTAGGAGTGGACGAGCAAAAACGACGACCTTTGTAGAGATTGTAGAGGCGCACGACCCACTGCTCGCGGTTTTCGACTTCCGTCTTGAACAAGCCCATGGCGACGCGCATCCAGAAAAACTGTGGCGTTTCCAGGCGACGTTGTTTGTTGCCCGTTTTGTCGATGATCAGATAGCGGTCATACATCGTCTGCACGCCGAGGTAGTCGAAATCGAGGTCGGCACTGGGGTCGAGCGCATCGGCGAGGATATCGAGGTTAAAGGATTCGAGCAAATCCGGATGGATGCGCTTGATCGCGACACCGTGCGTGAGGTGACGACGGAAAGCATTGCGGTGGGCGGTTTTGATGCCACCAATGCCATCGCGCAGGATGTTCCAGCCGAGCACTTCCTCGTAGATGTAGGTGAGCAATATGCGACCAGCGAACTTGGCGAAGTCGGCATCTTTTTCGATCATCGTGCGGGCATTGAGGATGATCGTTTGCTTGAGATCATTGGCGGAAATTTCCGAGCCGATCGAACGACGCAATTCGCGCTCGATTTCGTTTTCCGTGAGGCAGAGGTCCAGACCGATCGAAGCAAAGCCGATGCGTTTTTTCAAATCCGCGCCATCCCAGAAAGCCGATTGGCCATCCTCATCGGTGACAACGATCATCGACTCCTGATTGAGATCCTCGACCACTTCCTCGTGATCACTGCGGTAGCGGGCACGCTCAAAACGATAGCCCATGTAAGCGCGCATCGCCTTCAAGAAACCAGCGCGGCCGAGTTCTTCCTCGACCATGTCCTGCACGTCCTCGATGTTGACAAATGCTTGCTCACCGGTGCGCACACGGTCGGTGACAGCCTTGGCGATATCGAGCGATGGCTCTGGATTTTCGCGGATCGAAAGGAATGCCTTGCGCACCGCGATTTCGATTTTCGTTTCCGACCACGGCACCACGTTGCCATTGCGGCGGATCAAACGCACCGGCATCGTTTGCGGCGCGGTGTTCACATCGACGTCGCCACTGCGCTCATAGGAACGACGGAACGCGAGTGACTTCGCGACATCGTAGGCGTCATTTTCTACGAGGGCTTTTTCAATGAGCAGGTAGAGATCATTTTCCGAGAGGCGCATGCGACCGCCTTCTTCGATGTTTTTCGTGAGAGATTTTGCGACCGAGTGCGCGACGGCAGAAACAAACGCGCGATTCGAATCGCTGAAGATCGAGTCTTGTTTCGTTTGACGCGAAACGAGCAAATCCGTGAGAGCATTGCCGATGGTATCGGCGACTTTTTCCAGCGAGAACTGTGTTTCATTGGCACCCGAAGTGACAGTGATTTCTGGATGAGAGCCATTGAAATCCTTGCCCAGTACTTCGCGCCATGCGAACTGCGTGTCGACGATATTGGTGCGGTCAGTGATGACTTTTTTCAAGGCGAGGTCTTCTTCAAGATTAAGGGAGCGGTACATATGATTATAGTGGTAAGTGTGGAGTGATCAGTGATCAGTGGATTGAGAATTGATGGCGATTAGCTATCGGTTTTGTTTTGTTTGCGTTCTAGGGCGTTTATGAGGCCTTGAAGCATGGCGGAGATTTCTTTGGTTTCTTGGATGATTTCTTTGGCCGTAGGCAAGCCAGTGAGGTTAAGTTTTTTATGCACTCTTTCGTGCACGTAAATTTGAGTGCGGAGTTCACCGCAAGAGCCTTTGCTATAGCGAAGGAAGCGCATGAAATCCGCAGTGGAATCGCGCTTGCAGCCTTCTGCAATGTTCGACGGAATTGAAACGGATGCGCGGGTCATTTGATCCTTGAGCGAATAGTTTTTCGAATCATGCATGCAAACGCAAACATCGACAGCAAGCTGACATGCACGCTTCCATACTTCGAGGTCTTCAAATGTTTTCACATCACTCATAACACTGCTTCTTCACACTGTCACTGATCACTTCACACTAGCAACTTCATCACAGATCATCGTCGTCGATTTGGCCGAGGGCGGAGGATTTTTGATATTCGGTGACGCGGCCTTCGAAGAAGTTTTGCTCTTTCTTGATGTCCATCATTTCGGCGAGCCATGGGAATGGATTGGAAACACTTTCGTTGAGCGGTGCGAGACCACACGAGATCAGACGACGGTCGGCGATGTAGTCGATGTATTCTTCAAAGTCGCTGGAGTTCAATCCGATCGATGCGACGGGCAGGCAGTCGCGGATGAATTTTTTCTCGAGACGAATGCCCTCGGACATTGTCGCGCGCAGATCTTCGCGGAACTCCTCCGTCCAGATGTCGGGATTTTCATCGACGAGATCCATCAGTAGATTGCGGAAGACTTCGATGTGGTTCGATTCATCGCGCAGTGTGTAGCGGAACATTTGACCGATGCCAGGAAATTTGTTTTGGCGATAGAGGCTGAGGATCATGCCGAACAAGCCGTAGAATTGCGTGCCTTCCATGACTTGGCCAAAGAGGAAAATGTTCTTCGCGAGCGACTGTTTGTTTTCCGTTTTCGTGAGGTCGATATCGCGACGCATGGCGCGGCTGTTAGACACGACAAAATGATTTTTCTCCGTGATCGTCGGGATGTCTTCGAACATCGCTTCGCACTCGTGTGGATTGAGACCAAGCGAGGAAATCATATAGACGAGCGAATCCGCGTGGATGTTTTCTTCGTGCGCATGACGACCGAGCACCAACTTCAGTTCCGGAGCAGTCACCACTTCGCGGACGACATGCAAGACGTTATCACCGACGATGCCTTCCGCAGCGGAGAAGTAACCGATGCCCATCTTGATGATCCAGCGCTCGACATCAGAAATTTCATTCGAGCGCCATTGCTCGACGTCTTTTTGCATCGGGATGTCCTCCGGCTCCCAATGGTTGTTTTTCATCGTCTTATACAAATCGTAGGCCCAGGTGTATTTCAGCGGCAGGATGTTAAAGAACATCGTGTCTTTGCCGTTGATGACGCGTTTGGCGTTAAAGGCGGCTTCGGCTTTTTCTTTATCGAGGGTGAAAGTGCGTGTGCCTAAGGTGACGGTGGTGGTATTAGCAGAAACAATATTTGTGGTTGGTATAGTGGTAGTAGCAGACATAAATAGAAGAATGATATGGTGAAAAAGCGCTGATCGTAGATAAAATGCCATCATGCGCGCAGCGAGGCGAAGATTAGGGAAAAATACTTCGGACGTCAAAGGAATTTTGCTCATATAGTATGCACAAATTATTCACAATACCATATGTAGTATGTTTGGCGATGTATATTATATGTAAATTGCTTAAAGATCAATACTTAAATCGCTTCGCTTTGCACCGTCTTGGTGCTAAAAAAAAATTTACTTGTTAGAGATAAATAGCAGCTTAAGGAATATTCTAAAAAATATATGCCCAAATCGTAAAAAAGAGCTGCTTTATCCAAAATGACGCCATGGAACACTGAATTTATATGGAATAAAAATTTTATGCAAAAAGGTCGTGAGGCAAAATTCCCCACGACCTTTTACTGGTCAAAAATTGCATATTAAGGCATTTAATACCCCCAATCGTAAGCATCAATCTCGCATACGCAAGCGGCTAAAAGGTCGATAGCTCCTTGGATATCGCCCTTATCTGAGGTCTCAATTGTTTGATGAATGTGACGGGTAGGAATCGACACCGCACCAGCGATGGAACCACCGGCTACCATGCGCTGTAAATTTGCCGTATCGGTGCCTCCTGCGGCGAGAATTTCTGGTTGCCAATTGATCTTATGTTTTTTCGCGGTGCTTTTCATGAAAGCAATCATGCGATAGTCACAAATGACTGATGAATCCATGAGTTTAATAGCCACGCCCTTGCCAAGCGCAGTGCACTGTTCCTGCGGCGTAGATCCTGGGACATCGTAGGCAATCGTGGTATCTAGACCAAAGCTAAAATCCGGCTGCACTAACAATGCTGAGGCGATCGCGCCGCGCAATCCAACTTCCTCTTGCACCGAGAAAACAGCATAGAAATCATAGGCTGGTTTGCGCTTGGATTTTTTCAATTCACGCAATGTTTCAATCAACATAAAAACGCATACTCGGTTATCTAACGATTTTACATTCACGCAGTTACCAAGCTCCACGAGTGGGCTGTAACGCGTAACCGAATCACCAACGCTGATGTGCTTCTCTAACTCTTTTTTTGTTAGACAAGTATCGATGAAATAGTCCTTCATTTGTGCGGCTTTCGTGCGCTCTTCCGGTTGCATGATGTGGGTTGGTTTGCTGCCCATCACACCCATGATGTCTTTTTTTCCATGAATGATGACACGTTGAGACGTAAGTGTTTTTGGATCAAATCCACCGAGCGGATTAAAGCGAACAAAGCCGCGATCATCAATGTGTGTGACGATGAAACCAATCTCATCCATGTGCGCAGCGGCCATGGTTTTTTTAGCGGAAGATTTTCCTTTTTTCAAGGCAATGACATTGCCCATGTTGTCCACCTTGATCTCATCGGCGAGACCTTTGATTTCCTCTAACACAAGTTTTCTGATTTCTTTTTCAAATCCCGGAGCACCAGGAGCTTCGCAAACGCGAGACAACAAGTTTGTATTGATTGACATGGCTGAGAATAAAATAAAATCTCACACCCTATCAAGGCGAGAATTGACAATAAATCCCCAATCGTAAATGATGCTGAATGCGCTACTCCCAACTCATTGATGATGTCTGGAACACAACGCTGATGGTAAGCGACGGCGTAGTGCCAGAGATGCCTGCAGAGCTAGAATTGCAAGCCATCTGGTATGCGGGCGGCTTTGGCAGAGACTTTACAACGACTGAGGGAAAAGTTGTGCGCGTCGTGCAGTTCGGTGAATGGAATCGTGGGGCAGGTCCTGATTTCCAGCACGTTGCCGTTGAGATTGATGGCGAACATTTTCATGGCTCGTTAGAGTTAGATCCTTATGCTGCTGACTGGGAAAATCATCAACACGCTACGAATCCAAATTATCGAAATGTGATCCTGCATGTGAGCTTTCGCAAAGAAAGCGGCGAGCATTTTATCCGCAACGATGAACATCGCATGATTCCGCAAGTGGTGATCGATGAGCATGCATTGAGCACCGCCCTCAATCATCCACGTCGAGAAGGTGCCATAGCGCAGCCAGGACGCTGTGTGGCGCCGTTGCGAGCCATGACGGCACTGGATATCGAATCTCTGCTTGAAGAGGCCTGCCGCCACCGTGCAGCGCTGAAAGTCAAACGCTTCAGTAGCACCGCTGAAGTGCACGGACGCGATGCCGCGCTGTTTCAAGCCGTAGCGCAAACCCTTGGCTATCGGGGCAATTCCTTACCGATGCAATTGTTAGCACAACGCGCGTCATTGAAAAGCCTTCGAGAAATTCCCGATGCGATCGAAGCGGCCCTATTCGGCACGGCAGGGTTTTTATCGCCTGACATGCATGAAAAAGCAGAGGGCGCCACTCGCGACTATCTCAGCGATCTATGGACTGATTGGTGGAAGCACCGCTCAGGATTTGAATCGACACGCGCCATCCCATGGAAAATGCATGGGCAACGTCCGGCGAATCACCCGCATCGTCGCGTGGCCACTTTATCGATCTTAGCACAGCACTGGAGCGGTTTTCGGAAAGTCGCTCTAGCGCGGCCATTTTCTGCAAAAAAAATCGTCGATTTTCTCGCCGCGCTGACTCATCCATTTTGGAATTTCCATCATACTCTTGGGTCAAAGCCAACGCCCAAAGCGATTGCTCTGTTTGGAAAAACGCAAGCACTAGAACTCATCGCCAATCATCTGGCGCCAATAGCGTTGCAAGAAGACGCACTTTTTTCTTATGAAAAATTTGCCAAACTACGCAGTTCCACACGCAATGAAAAACTGCGTCGTGTGGCGATCCGCCTTTTCGGTAGCGAGCTTCTCGCAGAACCATGGCTTGGCAGCCTTGTCCATCAACAAGCGCTGTTGCAAATCTATCATGATTTTTGCTTGGAAGATGTGAGCGATTGCGCACAATGTCCTTTTCCTGAACAACTTGCTCAATGGCACTCATGACTGATACCGAAGCACTCGTAGCACTCAATTTATTACCACGCATCGGACCGGTGCGAGTGCGTAAATTGTTAGATCGTTTTGATTCTCCTGCTGCCGTTCTTGGTGCTCCGTTGGACCGACTGCGCAGCGTGGATCAAATCGGTGAGGAAACAGCCACCATCATTCATCGCTGGCAAGATCACTGCGATGTCACCAAAGAACTCAACGACGTAAAAGCGCGTGGGTTAACCTTGCTATCAAAATTCGATGAAGGTTACCCCGCTCCCTTGCGCGATGCCTATGACGGCCCGAATGTGCTCTATGTGTGGGGAAAGCTTGAAGAACGTGATCGTCACTCGATCGCAGTTGTTGGCTCACGACGCAGCACCAACTATGGCAATACTGCGACGAAGAAATTCTCATTTCAACTTGCCAATGCGGGATACACGATTATTTCCGGATTAGCACGCGGCATTGATACCATCGCCCACGAGTCTGCCATCGCAGCTCAAGGGCGCACCATTGCGATCATCGGTTCCGGTCTTGCGAAAATTTACCCACCAGAAAACATGGCTCTTGCTGAAAAAATTGCCAATGGTCATGGTGCCATCGTTTCTGAATTTCCGCTCAACACCGAGCCTGACAAACAAACATTTCCTCAGCGCAATCGCATCGTCGCCGCGTGGTGTAAAGCTTTACTGGTTACCGAATGCCCCGCTTGGTCAGGCGCGATGATCACCGCTAATTTGGCCAGCGAGTATGGCAAACAAGTCTATGCCGTGCCCGGACCGATTGATAAACCCACCTCCACAGGATGCCATCAACTCATCCGTGATGGTGCTACTTTGGTGTTTGATGCCTCACAAATCATGGATGATTTCGGCTCACTGGCATTTGCCAATACGAATAAAATCATCGAAGAAAAATCGAACGAGCTACCCTTGCTAGAAGGCGATGAAGCGAGGATCTACGATGTTCTTAGTAGTGACGAAATGAGCGTGGATCGCATCATTTCCCAGAGTGGACTGCCGGCTTCGACCGTAACCGCCACTTTACTCAAATTAGAAATGAAACGCATGGTAAAGGCATTGCCAGGGTTCCGTTTTGCGCGACGTTGAGTTAACCGGCGTGCCACTGCTCGCCGATCGCACCAACGACGAATGAATCTAACGGAATATTTCTTTCCTGCAATGCTCGCGCAAGTCTCAGCGGTGGCTCGCCAAGCGGTTCATCAGTTAACGCAAAAGTCCCCCAATGCATGCCCACCGCGCGGCGGCATTTGGCATCAATAAATGCCTGCACGGCTTCCTCTGGATTCATGTGCATGGATTTCATAAACCAACGAGGTTCATACGCGCCAATGGGAATCATGCCAAAGTCGATCGGGCCTAAACGTTCGCCGATTTCAACAAATCCTGGACAGTAGCCGCTATCGCCCGCATGCCATAAACGCTGCCCGCCACCATCGATTGCCCAACCGCACCAGTGACCACGATTGCGATCCCACAAAGTGCGAGCCGTAAAATGCTGCGCCGGCGTCGCGGTGATCCACACATTTTTTGCCACTTGTGCTTTTTCCCACCAAGCGATCTCGCAAACTTGAGTAAATCCTTTTTTCTCTAACCATTTTTGATGTCCCTCGGAAATATAGATCGCCACATCATAGCCGATGTATCGTAATGCAGTTAGATCGCAGTGATCGTAATGTGAGTGAGTCAACAGCACCGCATCAATTTCTGGCAAATCTGCCAAATTAAATGGTAATGGGTACAGTCGCTTCAATCCAGGCATGGGAAATGGTCCACAGTGCTTGGCAAAAATCGGATCGATCAACAAGCGCACTCCATGACCAACGCAAAGAAACGACGCATGACCGAGCCATGTCACCTGCCAGCCCATTGTCGATAATCCACGCTTTATCTGCTCGACTGCTAATAGTCGCCACTCGGGACCATTCATCGCGCTTGGATCACTCGCCACATAGGCAGGCCCAAGTCCCATTTTCCAACGCAGCACATCCCTAAATCCATGCCGCTCGTGAGGCCAAGGATTTTCAAAACGTTTGCTCATGACGAAAGTGGCTAGCCGCTATTACACTTCTGGCCCGCCTTCTTCTGGTAACTCGGGTGCTTTGGGCAATTTATCGACTTCCTCTAACAAATTCACCATGCTCACGCCTCGTTCAGCTGAAGTGTCTTGGCGGAACTGTAAAATGGGTGTCATTTTAAGAACCACGCGCTTCATTACTTTGCTTTGAATGCGTCCGTGATCACGATTCAGTTTATCGAGCACATTTTGCGAGTGACCGCCGAGAATACTCATCCAGACGCGGGCTTCTTTGAAATCTTGCGTGATATCGACTTCGTTGACCGTGACTAGCATGCCCGGCCATTCATAATCTTTGCCGATGACCGTGCTGATTTCACGGCGAAGCAATTCGTTGACTCGGTCTTGTCGTTGGGACATAGCAATAAATAATTAGGGATGAAAAGTAGCGGCACTGAGTCACCGCTACTATGTTTATAGTTCTTGAGCCACTTTTTCGAGAGTGTAGCACTCAATAAGGTCGCCCTCTTGGTATTCATCGAAATCACCGAGGCGAATGCCGCATTCGGAACCGACCTTGACCTCGTCCACTTCGTTTTGGTAGTGGCGGAGGGTGGACATTTTGCCATCGAAAATAGGCACCCCACCGCGGACCACACGAGCGTGGGCTTTGCGGAGGATTTTCCCTTGCTTGACGTAGCTGCCGGCGGCGACTCCTTTGGTGAGTTTGAAAACTTTTTTCACGTCCGCCAAGCCAACCATGCTCTCGCGGTTGAGCGGCTCTAGCAATCCTTTCATGGCATCGCGCACTTGATCGATCAATTCATAAACAACCGAGAACAATTTGACTTGCACCTCTTCATTTTTGATCGATTTGACCGCTTTGCTTTCTACTTTAACATTGAAACCGATCACGATCGCATTTGCGGAACTGGCCATCAAAATATCCGATTCGGTGATAGGGCCAACTGCAGCGACAAGGATTTGCGCTTCGACTTTTTTGGACTCAACTGCTTCTAACGCATTTTTGATCGCTTCCACAGAGCCTTGCACATCGCACTTCAATACGATCTTCAATTTTTGCATCGAGGCATCATCATTGACCATCGAGAAAATATCTTCCATGCGCATCTTCATGGGATTGGTAAGGCGCGTAGCACGGCGCTCGGCCTGGCGTTCTTCTGCGAGTTTTTTCGCAGCGCGTTCGCTATCCATTTCCACCAATTCATCGCCAACGTGCGGCATGTCTTCAAAGCCAACAATTTCTACTGGCGTTCCTGGACCTGCTGACTTGAGCGGCTTGCCCATATCGTCCATCAAAGCACGCACTTTGCCGGCATAAGGCCCGCAGATAAAAGGAGTGCCCATTTTCAGAGTGCCCGTCTCAACGATGGCAGTAGCGGTGGCGCCACGACCCGCAACAATACGAGCCTCGATAATGTTTGCACGGGCAGTGCCTTTCGGATTTGCCTTGAGTTCCATTACCTCTGCTTGCAAGAGTAGTAGTTCTAACAAATGATCCATGCCTTCGCCTGTGACAGCGGATACTTCTGCAAATTCTGTGTCGCCACCAAAGTCGGTCGTTTGCAAACCTAACTCCGCACACTGTGACTTAGCGCGCATGATGTTCGAAGCAGGTAAATCGCATTTGGTAAAGGCGATCACGATTGTGCGACCCGCTTTTTTCGCGTGTTGGATTGCCTCTTTGGTTTGTGGCATCACCCCGTCATTAGCGGCGATCACGATGATCACGATATCGGTCACATCAGCGCCACGGGCACGCATGTTAGAGAAAATGGCGTGACCTGGAGTATCGAGGAAAGTGATCGGCTGATTGTTGTGCATCACTTGATAAGCGCCGATGTGCTGAGTGATACCGCCAGCTTCCGATTTGGCAACTTTCGCTTTACGAATCGCATCAAGCAAGGTCGTTTTTCCGTGATCCACGTGACCCATGATCGCAATGACAGGTGCGCGTGTGACAAGTAATTCCTCAGGCTCCTCAACGGGAGCTTCTGGCACCACGGCAACTTCTTCCGCTTTGTGAACACCGCCGCCTTTTTCACGCTTCTCGCGCTCGAAAATAAAGCCATGAATTTCGCAAACTTTCGCCGCAATATCTGGTTCGATGGCTTGAGTCGGTGCGACGAAAACTTTCAGCTTGATCAAATCTGCCATCAACTGGAAGGACTTGAGCTTCATGCGCGCAGCTAAGTCAGCAACAATGATTGGTGGCTTAATGCTAATGATTTTATCGTTGTCGCCAGAGGGTGCGGAAGCCACTTCAGAAGCAGGAGGCTCTGGTGGAGCGGGAGGAACGACAGTAGGTAAAATGGCTGCAATCGCAGGAATGGCGGGCAGTGGCGGGAAGGCCATGTCGGCATCCTCTTTATCGCGCACTTTGGAAATCGTAGGGACTACGGCTTTTCCAGAATTCACCGTTTTACGTATTCCCGTGGATTTTTTCTTTTTTCCAGTTTCCTCAAAAATATCCAATGCCGCCTTTTTAGCAGGCGCTGGTGGTGCTACTTTTGGCGCAGGTGCATCTTTCGCCGCAGCCGTCTCACGCTGTCTTTCACGGCGTGATGGTTTTGCTGGAGTCTCGAGAAGGTCCAGAACTTTTTTCTTCGGTGGCTTGCTTTCGCTATTGGATGGCATCAGTTAGTATTACGCTGTTTCAGAGGGAAAATTTTGAGTGTTTTTTGAAAAATTATTTTGCGGCAATGAGCTGCTGCGCTTTGGTCAGAATCGCGGTGGCTTCGTCTTCGGAAATTTCCAACGCCGAGGCAATGTAATCAGCTGGCATTTCTAATACGAGATCTAAGGTAATGCCACCTGCGCGGAACAATTTCGCAGCCACATCATCGTTCAAGCCCAGTTGCTCGCCCATGCCGTGAGCCGCATTATTGATGCGATCATCAAACATTTTTTGTTGTGACTCATCACGGCGCACTTGCACGTCCCAATCGATCAGGCGTGAAGTCAAACGAGCATTCTGACCGCGACGGCCAATCGCCTTGCTGAGATCTTCTTCGGACACGGTTACGTGAACGATTTTTTTATCGTGATCAAGTGTGATCGAACGAATCACCGCTGGTTTGAGCGCTTCTTCTACAAGAGCCTTTGGATCATCGCTCCAACGGATGATGTCGACTTTTTCGTTGTTGAGTTCACGAACGATATTTTTCACGCGAGCACCGCGCAGGCCGACGCAAGCACCTACTGGATCGACTTTATCATCCTTGCTCCAAACGGCGATTTTGGTGCGATGTCCTGCCTCACGCGCAATTGCGCGGATTTCTACCGTGCGGTCTGCGATTTCGCTTACTTCGGCTTCAAACAGGCGTCTCACAAAATGTGGATGGCTGCGTGACAAGATCACTTCAGGCCCACGACCTTCATTTTCCACAGCTACCACGTAGGCGCGAATGCGGTCATTGATGTTGTATTCTTCGGTTTGCACCCGCTCACGCGATGGCATGAGTGCTTCAAATTTTCCAAGATCGATGTAAACATCAGAACGCTCGAAACGATGAACCGTGCCTGTGACAATCTCACCGGCGCGGTCTTTGAATTCTTCAAAATTCATTTCTTTTTCGGCCATGCGCAAGCGTTGTTGCATGGTCTGTTTGGCAGTCTGCACGGCAATCCGGCCGAAGTCTTTTGGAGTGATATTAAATTCAATCACATCACCAAGTTGCGCCTCAGGATTCTTCTTCGCTGCTACTTTTAATGGCACTTCGTTAAATTTATCCTGGTAATCATCATCGGCCACTGTGGTCAGCGAGGCGTAAATTTTCGTTTCACCCTTTTTAATATTGATGTCTGCACGTAGTGTTTCAATGTGCTCGGCACCAGGCACCATTTTCCGGTAAGCGGCGCAAAAAGCATACTCGAGCGCGGCGACAACGCGTGAGCGGTCGATGGCTTTTTCTCTTTCGTAGTAATCGATTAAGGCTACGATATCATTGGTCATGGCTGTACAATTCGCTTGGCGGTTAATAAAAAAAACAGGACTACGAGACACCTAGAGACACAAAAGAGTGGGTAGGTAACCCACTCCTAACCTGCGTCGGAAGTTGCTTCGGCGCTAGTATCAGCACGAAATCCCCTTGATGGCAAGCATAAAATGGCAAAAAACGCGGTAACCGCAATCGCCTCCCCATCAGCCACGCTGAGCCCAGCGGAGCTTGGCGGGAATGCTGCGGGGATTGGCTCGGCGTTCTTCCGGTCCGGCGATGATGACTTCCTCGGAGATGGCTGAGTAGAGTCCATCGCGCAATCCAGCCTGAAATGATTTTTTCACCCTGCGATCTTCTCCCGAATGAAAACTGAGGATGGCGATCGTGCCGCCGGCTTTTAGTGAAAATGCGGCACTGCGTAAAAATGCATCCAATGCGGTAAACTCCTCATTCACCGCGATGCGAATCGCTTGAAATACGCGACGCGTACTATCGCCCGTTTCATCATGAGTATTTTCCATGACCGCCCTAGCGAGGGCAGAAGTGGTGGGAAAAAATTTCCCTGCGAGATGATCCGCGATGCGCTCGGCATGTGGCTCGTCGGCATTTTCACGCAAAACCTCTGCAAGATTCGCAGCAGAAACTTTTTTTAACCAATCCGCCGCGCCGATGCCCCGTGTAGGATTCATGCGCATATCCAGTTTGCCCTCGCGTTTAAAGGTAAACCCACGGCGTGGATCATCAATCTGCATGGATGAGCAACCAAGATCGGCAAAAATAAAGTCCACCGCATCGAGCGATTGTTGTATGAGCACTTTACTGATTCCCGCATAATTCGAGTGCACGGCCTGAAATACATCTTCGCCAAAGCCGGCCTCGCGCAGTCGTGCCTCGGTTTTCGGTTGCTCGATCGGGTCAATGTCGAGTCCAATCAATTTTCCGTTAGGTGCGATCCGAGTAAGAATTTCCCGCGCATGCCCGCCATAGCCTAGGGTGCAGTCCACACCAATCATGCCAGCTTGCAAGCGCAACGCATTCATCGATTCCACCATAAGCACTGGCACATGAGTGCCGGCAGGAGTTTTTCCCGACTCGGCCACTTTTTTGACAATCTCAGGATAGCGTTCGGGATCTAACTCTTTGTATTTCTCAGAAAAATGGCGAGGATTTTTCCCCGAGTAGCGCACTCGCCGCTGATGAACTGGCGGTGTCGTCTCGCCCGCAGGATCAGTGGGTTCAGAGTTCATTGTATTTTCGATTATTGCCACGCGATTTCTCAGCAGGATAGCGTTGTTCATTGTAGGCAATTTTTTCTGCCATCACTTCGCCGAGATTCATGCCAAGCAGATCCGCCATTTCAAAAAGCAAAATGCCGACGTCAGCGATTTCCGAGGCGATTTCCTCGCGATGTTCAGCCACCCGTTGTTCTAGTTGCTCAGGTTGCTGCCATACAAAATGCTGCATCAACTCGCCGGCCTCGGCGGCGATCGCCACTGCCATGTCTTTCGGGTTATGGTATACTTGCCACTCCCGCGCTTCCACAAATTCCCGGATGCGCGTGGTCATCTCTTTGATCGAATCACTCATGCGCCGACTCTGCCGCGCCCTGATTCAACTAGCAAGTCTGAACTGCTGACTTCTTTTCAGTTGCTCATTCTCATTTCGTCATTATACTGACCCCGTAAATTATACAAATTATGAAAAATCAAAATGTGATTGCTGGAGTTGTCGGTGTTGCGCTACTCGCTGGAGGAATTTATTTGGGCAAAGCGATGGGCGGAGCACCAGCTGCTAACCCCGTCAACGATCCAACAACAGCTGCTGCGCCAAAAAACAGTGCAGGAGGTGCAGCCACGGACGACAACAAGCCCGTTGCTGGAGCAAAGGGATCATCCAACAGCCGTGAATCGGCATGGGCTAACTTGACCGCGAAGTATGGCGACGGCAAAACCAAGTTATCGAAAAAAATCACCGAAGACATGGCGGGCATGCTCGATGACGCCATGGAACTCGCCGACATGGGCGCTGAACTTGGTGGTTCCACCTCTGCCAAAGATATGGCCACCAAACAAGCCGTTGATGCACTGAGCTCACGCCTTGGTCTGACCGATGAGCAAAAAGCAAAAGTCACCGACCTAGTGGCCGTTCGCATGGGTGAACGCATGGACGCCGTAAAAGAACTCACCAGTGCGATGCGTGATGATCCTAGTGGAATGATGCAAACCATGCTTGCGGGCGATGCTTTTTCTCGCAAAGAAATCACCGAGGAGGAATACAACTCCGCATCGGCCGAAACGCTCGCGGTATTAAAAAATGTCAGTGGCTTTGCGCTTGGTGGTGCAGGTGGCGGCTCACAAATTTCCGACCCATTGCTCGCTCAGCAATTGCAATCCGTATTAAATGCCGATCAACAAGCGCAACTCGCAGAGATGATGCAAAAAGCTACCGAAAAATCTGCTGCTGGCGGCAGAGGTGAAATGCCATTTCAGAATGGAAATCTTCCAGTGATGGAATTAGAAAAACTCGATCAAACGATGATGTCCGCTCAAAAACTTACCACCGGACTCAAAGCAATGATGGAAGGCTTCAAAGGCCTCAAAGCCGCAGTGCCAGAACAACCAGCTGGGCAGTAAGGTTGCCAATCTGTAACTATGCAGGTGCTACTTATACATTGATCAATTTCACATGGATTCCGTCGCATCGCGACGATGGCCAATAGCCTAGGGTGATTTTGTGTAACAAAGTTACCCCAGGTGAAACCAAACAGAAAAATCAATCTGCCCTGTAAGGGCGGCGCATGGTGACTCGCTAGTCCTTTGCAAATCTGATGGCAATCACGAACTCCACCGCACCCTTCAGGGCGGAAAGACTTTTGAAACCATTATCCTAGGGTAATTTTTATGAAAAAATCACCCTAGGCTACTAGCCTTTGCCACGTTGTGGCAGGAGAATCAATCGTCGAACTGTGCCATAATGTGGCGACCAGACTGTGTCCACAACGTAAGCTGCTCGATATAGGTCTGGAGATGCATATTTGTTTTGCCGAACCTTAGATGCGGAGGCACCGGCGGATCAAGTTCCGAATTAAACTAGAAACGTTGTCGCCAGTTGCCTCACATGAATTGTTCTGCTCGCCTATTTCTGATCGTCTCAGGATAATCAAATCGAAGTCGTAAGGGCATCCAAGGATGAGCCAATTGCCATCAGTAGAGAATGTTCCAGCAATCCAATCTCCAGAAAAATTCTTATATATATCCTTAAAAATTACCTTCCCGTCAAGTCTCACAGTAAATCGCTGTTTCGATTCGTCGATGCGGAGTTCCTCTCCATGAACAGACCGGTGTATTGGAGTGCCGCCCATTAGTCCAATAATAGGCCAATCGCGATCTTTGTAGGATGCAACTCCAAGGTCAGGATCGTAGAGATCATATTCTTGGAAATTGTTGTCGTGGCTTACGACGATGTCCTCTCCCAGTTTAAGTGTGTGCATTCCTTCGTATGAGATGATTAGGAGTTCTTCGTGCTCATCCGGGATTGAGAAGCCTATCACCCGCTCACAAACACTCGGTGCTGTAACATACTTCCAGTTAGCCATTTTCTTTACTCAACAGTATTTATTCATAGGATCCCGCAGTGACATATCACAAGGGGTTGGCGTGTTGAGAAAACAGGATTTTGCAGTTATTGCAAGCATGTTTTCAAAATCGCGCGTCGCTTAAAAAGCTTTAGCTCGCCTAAAATCCATGGTTAAAAAATTCTTCCTCAACCCTTAGCGGTCTTCGTGTCTTAGCGGTGAAAAAAAACAGCCCCCGCATGAGGCAAGCCATCCGCACTCCGGGTGGCGGCTTTATCCGACTCAAATCTCTTCCCGCTTCATCCAGCGGAAAGACACGACGCGGAATTGGCGACCGAAATCGCCCGCTTTTCCTGCATTGAGTGGATTGATGCCAGTGTCATCAGCACGCACGGGATCTGGGACTCGTTGCACAATGCACTCGCACCAAGCACGTGCTTGAACCGCACCAAAATCGTCCAGCGCATCGCCGTAGGCACGGATGCGGAACGTATCGGAACGGGCAGATAGCACAGGACCGATCACTTGCAGGACATCAGCTTGCGTGAGGTAACCGGGCATGCCCCATGCTTTGCTGTTGGGCTTCATGGTTTGTTCCAAGCGTGTGGAATCTCTGATATTATCGGGATGGGTGTAGTCAACCAGCGAGCTCGCGTTATTCAATGGATAAGCCGCACGGAAAGAATCATTCAAGCCGGCAGCTTCGATCGCGGCTTGGAGTGGGCCCATGCGGCCAGTCTCGTCATCGCGTAGGCGTCGATTCACAAAATCCGATAGAGAAAGAAATGGCCCACGCAATTTTACCTGCCTGACGATTTCTTCCGACAAGCGTTTCACCTCAGCATCAGTGAGGCTGCGATAGCCATCCCATGCTGGTTGTGCTGTGGCACCAGCTCCTGCCATCCATTCTGTGCCAGCAGGATTCAAGACCCGTGGGAAAGAAACAGAATTGCTTTTTCCCATCAGCCCTTTGGTGGCTCGCAGTAATGATTCCCACGCAATCGCTGAGCTGGAATTCACATTGAACGCTCCATCTAACATCAAATGTCGCGCTGCTTTATGCAGATCTGTGAGTTCAGTCGTCGTCGCAGTAAGGCGCGAGGAAGAATTCAAGCGCATTCGCGCATTAGGTAGCGGATTCGCCGACGCATCTGCAAGCCATCTGCCTTTCGCGGAAGCATTGCCAGTAGAGAGGAAAAAATCATCCCAGATGGTATGATTTAGCTCGAAGGATAAATCATACACTAGGTTATTCGTATCGGAGTAATCTTGATAAATCGCTCGACCTTGACGCGCCCATGCATCGTTGTCGCTGGAGCGCTCGGCATCGCTCGACCAACCAACATTCGCTTGATCAAAACCGCCACGTGATTTTTCCGCAGCAGAAGTTAATACAGGTGCCGTTCGATTGATGCCCCGCGCGTTGCCCGAAGCGACACGTGGATCAGCGAGAGAATTCCCAAATGCATACGATGGTTGCCAGACGAATTCAGAAAATTTTACATGTTGCAGTTGGCCTAACGAAACAAGTCCCACATCAGCGCGTGGCACATCGAACAGCACAATGCGTTCACGCCCTTCCTGAGGTGTGCCAAATGGATTTCCCGTGAAGCGGCCATTGCGGAATACTGGCATTTGATCATTCCACGAAACGGCCTGATCGTATAAATCCCTAGTGTAGATGCCAAAAAACCATGGTCCACCGCCAGATCCCGTCACTGGCATTGAGCCGCCGATATTTTCCCATGGACTACGGGTGGCATAGGCAGCCCGCGGATTCCAAGTCGCCAAGGGCGCTTCATCCATAAATGGCGTTCCCGTTAGTCTACCTGAATTGATCAAATTCGAAGTATGCTCACGGAACCAGCGCATGCGCATGCCTTCACGACTGCGGATATCGGGCAATATCGTAGGGATAGGATTGATAGTGTCAGTGCGTTCTACGTTTTGCCAAGAACTCGTGCGTTGCGCAAGTCGTGGCTCGCGACCACCACCGTATTGCAAGGAGGTAGAAATATAAGCATACTGCGACAGTCGATCGAATTGAGCAAAATCCACACTACTTTGATTGCCGAGAACTTTCACAATGATGCGTTGATCATCGGCTTGATTTTTAGCAGCGTTAACGAGCGGATTGAACTGGTAACGCATAGGAAAATAATCTACATTGACAGATTGTCCCGCGCCATTAACCAATTGATTGCTCAAAAAAAAGCAGCGACCAACATCAGGTGCAGTGGTGCAACTGAGCAAGTTGTTAGCGATGTTCTTTTCGTCATATTCCTGCCCCCTCGCCGTAGAGAATACGAGGCATTCACCAGGCTCAAAAGTAGTCGCGGGAACAGTGAAATAATTCGAGCCTACGTAGGCTTCAGTGTAGCCTTCCGATTGTTCGAATCCCTCATTTGAGGCAAAATTATTACCTCTTCCATCGTTACCCCAACTTCCGCCGTAGGTGAGTCTCAATCCGTACCAGTTTATCGTTTCAAGCACCTCAAATCTCCCGTTGCCTTGGATCATGACAAGCAGCGCTGGTATGGTGATGCGCGCATTATAAGGATTCCATAAAACTACACGCGGATACATGTGCCGGCGGTATTGGTAGAGTCCACCTGGCACTGAGGGATTGAGGTAGTAACTGTAAGTCCAAAGGGTGGTAGCCTCTACGACAACGGGCCCGACGCTGGAAACACTATAGTTGGTGAGACTCGCGGGACTGTAGTTGGCTGAGGCTACCGTGGCTGAGTAGTTATTTTTTGGACGTGCTTCTGGCTGTGGGGTGATCGCCTCAATAGTGGAATTTGACGCGATGGATGCACTCTTAGCGATTTTGACCCAATCACGCACCAATCCAAAACGCGGTGAGGCATCACGCTGACGAACTTTTGTCCATTCGATACCTTCCATCGCCGAGACAGTCGCATTGGCGGGTCCCACGAGGTTATCATTAATGCTCAGACCAGGTGAGACAACGACGCCTTGGCTTTTTAAGTCAGGAAAATTTTGGTTACTTTCGACAAATGCCGTAAGATCGCGCTTCAATCGTCCATCGCGCACGTTTGCCAATACTCCCTGCGACCATGTGGTGGAGCTGAGAAATGAAGCGTCACCCGCCGCTTTACCGACCGTGCTGACGAGATCGAGTTGGCGCTGCGAGAGAACTTTTCCTTTATCGGCATCACTCAATGTCTTGCCTCCTAACAAAATCGAAGCATCGGCATCCTGAGAATTGAGAAGGGAAAAATAACCACCGTCCGCTGGCGTCGCAGGGTTGGGGAGTTTGCCCTTGTAAGGATTTACATTGGCAAGGTTGGCTTTGACTCCTTCATCGCCGACCCAATAAGCGTAGTTACCAGAACTTCCCGGCTTGGAGGCGATTTTCACTAACGGCGCTTTGACAAAATCTGTTGCCAGGGCGCTCGTTCCTAGAGTTCCTTTATCAACCATGATGGCGGATTGGTCTGCGGTAAATACCGTAGCTGGTTCCGCTCTACGTGTGATTTCATTGCCGCTGACGAGCCAATTCATCACTTGTGGTGAAGCACTGCCAGAGATGCCACGACTATCACTTAGTCCACCATTCAAGTCATCACGTGTGTAAATCGACGTCCCATCAGCTTTGCGCGTGCTCCACACTCCGGTCCAGTTGCGATTGTTGGTATCCGCAAGCAATGACGCAGGTGCAGATATGCGTTGATCGGGACCGAGATTTTTCTGCAAATTCCCTATCGCCATCATCATCGCTAGGCGCGAATTCGCTTGTGCTCGGGCTTGGTAATTGGCCTGCCCTGCCCGACGCAGCTCGACCGAAGCAAGACTCATCAGGCCGATCGCGATCAGAGCGATCAGCACCATAATCGATAGACACAAAATCAGCGTAAAGCCATTTTGTGGGGTTCTTCTATGGATGGAATTACATTTCACGTGCCTAGGCAGTTGAACTACGAACAATAGTCTTGCATATACAATGCCAAACTCAAGGATATTTTGCCGAATTTTAAAAAAATCAGCAGACAATCAACGTTAATTAAACAATAATGGAGCGAACTCAACCAAGTAACGACGCCATACCGGCCAACTATGATCGCCTTCGGTCGTTTGGAACGTGTGCTTGATGCCAGCTTTTTCGATGATTTTTTCAAATTGCACGTTACGCTGGTACAAAAAGTCGTTTTTCCCGCAGGCAATCCATAACAGCGAAAGATCCGCATTTACAGCGTCCGACTGATCGAGTGCCACTTGCACATCTTTCGCATCCGGCGGCGCAGCGCTGAATGAACCAATCGCGCCAAAAGTGCGATGTTCTAACAAACCCAACATGAGCGCATGATGTCCTCCCATCGACAACCCCGCAAAAGCACGATCTTGGCGCTGCGCAGAGGTGCTATAGTTCGCATCGATCAAAGGAATGATGTCCTCCAGCATTTCACGCCGGAAGGCTGGTGAGTTTTCACTACTATATTTATCGTATTTCCCTGGCGGCAGCGGCACTGGCACCGCATGCGCATCGGGCATCACCACAATCATGGACTTGGCTTTCCCTTTTGCAATCAAATCATCGAAAATCCAATGTGCCTTGCCATGCACCGACCATGATTTTTCATTATCGCTAAATCCATGTGATAAATACAGAACCGGCCATTTTTTACTGCCTAGCACATAATTCGGCGGCGTATAGACCACCAATTCTCGATAGGCGCCGTTGAGCGCCTTCGCTTGGTAACCATGTGTGTGCAAGGTGCCGTGGGGAATCGCCTGCAAATCCCACGGCGCGGGAGGAGTGGCGGCAATATGAAGAATGCTCGATGACGGTGAGCGCTGCGGTTTGACCATCGAATTCATCGCATCGATCACTTGCATGCCATCGACCATGAAAAAGTATTCGTAAATCCCCGGCTTTACTGCTGCGGCGGTGGTGCCAGTCCATACGCCATTATCACCTTTTGTCATGATCACCGCTTCACCGAATTGCCCAACGGCTTTTACCTCCTTCGCTTGCGGTGCCCGATGACGAAACACCACCGTCCCAGCGCTCGTAATCTCAGGAACAGCCGGCAATGTGGTAGGGATGTTTTGCGCCTGTAATTCACCCAAGCAGCACAAGCCACACAGAGACTTGCAAAGAACTAGCCAACTAGGGAATCGGATCATGAGTCGATAGTTATCAGAAAAGTTTTACGAGGCAAGCTTACAGGAAGAATCCACTTGATTTCATCCCCGTATCTGATCGTATCAGCGCCGACACCCAAGCTCTAGTCTACGCACCACTTTCCATCATCATTTACAGTATACATCATTATGGCCTCTAAAAAATCAGCAAAAAAAAACTCCACGAAGAGCAAACCTTGGGCCTCACGCATGCCCGACGACCAATTCGAACGCATGCGCGCCATTCTTGCAGCGCCCAGCCCGATCGGAATGGAAGCCTCTATGTCCACTGGGGTCATTGAGCCGATGATGCGTTCTTACATGCCAGCGAACTGGGCCATCCACCGCTTCAAGGGTCACGCGGGGCTAGTCCTTGATACTCATCCAGGCGATACCACACGGCCCAGCGTTATGTTGGTGGGCCATGCCGATAAAATCCGCATGCAGGTGCGCAGTATCTCGGAAGATGGTAAAATTTACATCAACACGGACTCATTTCTGCCCAATGTGATTGTCGGTCACGAGGTGCTCCTTTTCAGCGAAGAACCAGAAAAACCCGGCCACTGGCGTCGCATCGAAGGCGGCACCATCGAGGCCATCGGTGCCATCCACTTCAGCGAGGCATCCCAACGCTCGGGCGATAAAGGATTGTCGCCTGATTCGATCTATCTTGAATTGCAGATGCACGGAGAAAAGGCCAAAAAGCGCCTGCAAAAACTCGGCATCAAAGCAGGTGACCCCATCATTCTGCACCGTCCGATCAAGCGTGGCTTCAGCCCAGACACCTACTACGGCGCGTATCTCGATAACGGTCTCGGCTGTTTCATGGTAACGGAACTTGGACGATTGCTTGCGAAGAGTCCGCTGAAAAATCTGCGCGTTCTTTTGTCCATCGCCACCCATGAGGAAATCGGACGCTTCGGAGCCACCGCCTTAGCAGGTGATTTCAAGCCAGATGTCCTGATCGGCACCGATGTCGGCCATGACTATCTCGCCGCACCAAATCTTGCTGCCAAGCGCATGAACCCAGAGACGATGGGCAAGGGCTTTGCACTTACTGTCGGCTCGATTGTTACGCCGTACCTGAACCAACTCATCATGGAAGCCTGCCAGCAGGCCGACATTCCTGTGCAGACTGCTGTGGTCGGGCGCGATACTGGCACCGATGCCATGGGCGCCGCTCTCGCCGGTTTCGACTGCGTGGCCACTAGCATTGGCTTCCCGATTCGCAATATGCACACCATCAGCGAGACAGGACACACCGCCGATATCCTAGGCGCTCTACACGGTATGTTTGCGAGCCTCCACTTCATGGATGGCATGAACAAAGGCAGGGGTGTCACGCGCGAAGACTTCAAGAAAAATCATCCACGCTTGGACCTTACCTCCAAGCTTGAGTGCGGGTGGTAATCTAAATGAAACGACTACTCCTTACTCCACAAACGAGTATTCAAGTCTAACATTTCTACAATTCGTAGGACGCTGAGCAACTGCGCGCTGAATTGTGCCAGTAACTCCGTACTATGAGCCGAAACCGCAATCGAAGGTTCATACCAGTCTTCACTTTTCGGCAGCGCGATGTAAATATGAGAATTCATCAAATGAAATGATACCTGAGAATTCCATTGTTCGCGCAATGCTAGCATTTTTTCTTGCATCACGGGAGTGAGCAAATACGCCGCTTCCACCGCATCCGTGGCTGTCACTTTGAAGGCTTTCTCAAAGGCAGGATTTTCCAATCTCACCAAGCCACTGCTGAGACCCTGCATCTTACGACCTAACCAACCAAAGCTCGCCTCGGCGACATCGGTTTCAATTTTCACCTGGCCATGAAAATCTTTATGAAAATCCGCCAAAAATACAATCCCCCGAAACACCGTCACCCAGCGATGTGTTCTACGACCTTTGCTATCGGTCGATGTATCACGACGCTCTGCATGGACTTCTGAAAAAATCACCTTCGTTTTTCCGACCATGCCTTCAAAATAATCTTCCGCATGATAACGATCAATGCGCGATGAGCATAAGCCACTTTGCTCAAACGTAGCCTCACTCACGCCGCTTTCCGGATGATAGGACATCCCTGGTGCAAGATGCTGCGTGATCCGCGTGAATACTTCTCGTTTATAGAGGTCTAGATATATTTTCGTGATGCCACCACCCGATAGATACCATGTTGCCACGGCTACAATGACGCTCCCCGCCGCCCCAAATAACAATACCGCAGGCTCTTGCGTGATGAAAAAGCTGATGATCGTCAATACCGCGCCGACACCCACTGCGATCATTGTCTTATTCGTAGCACTCCGTTTCTTTGCCAAAAATATCTGCCGTTGTTGCTCGATTTCCTGCATCACTGGCGTCAATGCTTTCGCCATGTTGGCGGCATCACCATCCCAGTGTACGGGGTTTTCCGCGTCAGAAACGGACACTTGGATTCCTCCTTTCCTCTACCGCAACTTCAAACGAAGGCATCTCGCGAAACGAAAACAATGACGCGATGATCGAAGACGGAAACATGTGAATCGCATTGTGATAATCCATCACCGACGAATTATACACCCGTCGCGCGGCGGCGATTTGCTCTTCGCATTCGCTCAAACTACGCTGCAAAAATAAAAATTGTCCGTCCGCTTTCAATTGCGGATAAGCCTCGACCCGCGCCATGAGTTGGGCAACGTGCGAACTTAACATTTCCTCGCCCGACCATGTGGAATGTTGTGTGAGTTGCTGCCGTGCCAGAACCACAGATTCTAACAACTGACTTTCGTGCGCTGCATATCCTTTTACCGTTTCCACCACTGATGGGATCAGATCAAAACGCTTTTTTAATTGCACATCGATGCTTGAAAAAGCGTAGCGCACTTGATTGCGACGATTCACCAATCCATTGTACATGATCGCAATCACCAACAATGGCAGTAGTAATAAAATGAACGCAACAATAAAACCTGATTCCATGGCGAAGTCACTTGTTAGCAAAATACTGCCCTACTGACGATTCCAACTTTGAGATATTTTTCCACTGATCCAACATATGATCTTGTCAGCACGACCGTAGGAGCTAGCTTCTTTTTTCATCAAGTTGTCTTCATCTACCACTACGCACTTTTATCAATGATGAATCCTTATTTCACACGTCGTCAGTTTGGAGTCCTGCTGATTTTTTCACTAGCAGCACACGCAGAAGAAGCCGCATTTGCTGGACGGAAGCTCGATTTCGAAATCGACGATGGTTTTGAAAAAGCCAGTGCTGCCGACATTTCTGCCGTTCTGAAATCCGCCGGCGGAGCGCTCTGGAAACACTGCCCCCATACTCGCTGGGAAGTGCCGGGATTCTACATTTTTCACAATGAGAAATATCCGATCACGGTTTTTGATCACCGCAGCAACGGGCGCATTGCCATCGGTCTTACCACTCAGGGGCCATTCTGGTCACAGTTCGCGTATCAATTTGCCCACGAGTTTTGCCATGCTCTCGCTGGACACGCGAATGACTGGCGGGCCGCGTGGATCAAACCGAAAAAAGCCAATCATTGGTTAGAGGAATCGCTGTGTGAAACTGCTTCGCTCTTCGCCCTGCGCGACATGGGCAATACTTGGCAAACCGAGCCACCCTATCCGAACTGGAAAGACTACGCGAAATCACTGAGCGAATATGCAGCGGAAAGAATCGAGACGGTAAAAAAGGAGAAAGGCGAAAATTTTGTATTCAAAAAATGGTTTGCAGAAAATGAAACTTCGATGCGCGAAAACTCAACGATTCGAGAGAAGAACAACATAGTAGCAATGGAGCTGCTGCCAATCTTCGAACAGAACCCAGCGGGGTGGGAGTCTGTGACATTTTATAATCTCGGCAAGAACCGCGACCCAGAAAAAACCCTAGCGTGTCATTTCGCCGATTGGAGTGCAGCGGCACCAGCAGAGCAACGCGAATTCATCGCAAAACTTGCCGCCGTTTTTGGAATTTGATATGAAGTCAACCTACGCCAAGATTCCCGGCACTACCCTGCCATGGACATCGGTGAGTCGAAAATCACGACCTTGATAGCGGTAGGTGAGTTTTTCGTGGTTGATGCCTAACATGTGCATCAGCGTTGCTTGCATGTCGTGAACATGAACGGGATCCTTGGTGATTTGATAAGCAAAGTCATCAGTCTCACCAATACTTTGACCAGGTCTGAATCCTCCGCCCGCTCCCCAAATCGTATAACCAATGCCAAAATGGTCGCGTCCGTGGGCTTTCGCAATATTGATATCACCTTGCACAAAAACGGTGCGACCAAACTCGCTGACCCACAGCACAATGGTGTCGTCTAACATGCCCCGCTGCTTTAGATCTTTGACCAACGCCGCTGCTGGCTGATCGGTGTCTTTGCATTGCTTTTCTAACTGATAGGAAAGATTTTTATGTTGATCCCAGCCTGAATGCATCAATTGCACAAAACGAACACCACGCTCCACCAACTTCCGCGCCATTAAGCAATTGTGGGCAAATGATCCTTTACGCTGCACATCGGGGCCATACATTTCTAACACATCTGGTTTTTCGCCCGATAGATCTGTTAGTTCGGGTACACTCATTTGCATGCGATAGGCCATCTCATATTGGGCAATGCGGCTATCGATTTCTGGATCACCATAACTTTGCAAATGATGCGCATTAAGAGCCGATAAATCATCAAGCGCACTGCGCCGCAGTTCACGACTCACCCCCGCTGGATTATTCAAGTACAGCACGGCATCACCCTCACTACGCAACCGCACCCCTTGGTATTTTGATGGCAAAAATCCACTGCCCCAGTAGTAATCGAAAAATAATTGACCGCAGGTTTTATCGACATCGGATGAGGTCATCACTACGAAAGCAGGCAAATCTTGTGAGAGACTTCCGAGGCCATAAGTGCCCCATGCTCCTATACTAGGGCGTCCAGGAATTTGGCTGCCAGTCAGAAAAAACGTCACCCCTGGCGCATGGTTTACTGCTTCGGTAAACATCGAATCCACATAACAAATATCATCAGAAATCGATCCCGTATGCGACATCAATTCGGATAGCCAACGACCGCACTTCCCATATTGTTTGAATGGCTTAAAGGCTGGCAAAATGGGGAATTTTGATTGACCTGCTGTCATCGATGATAATCGACTTGTGCCGCGAATGGATGGCGGCAACTCCTGCAAACGCATTTTTTCCAAGCTCGGTTTGTGCTGGAAAAGGTCTACTTGTGACGGACCTCCACCTTGCCAAAGGATGATCACATTTTTTGCCTTCCCAGGAAGGTGTGGCAAGCCATCTAACGGATTCATATTGACAGCCGGCGCACCTAACAAATTTTCATTGAGCAAAGACGCCAGCGCTACCGTGCCAACGCCTGTGGCAGATTTTCCAAAAAATTGACGTCGTGTGACGAGCTGTTGTTGATGGATAAATGGATTCATATTACTGCCGAGTCAATGCTTCATCAAGATTGTAAATGGTAAGGCAAACATGGGCCAGTGCCGCATGCTGCGTGAGATTGAGCGAAGCATCACGTTGGCTTGCTCCATTTGATAAAAATTCCGTGGCCGCCTTATTGTTCGCGCCGAAATGCTCTAACGAGTGGTCAAAGGCACGTCGTAGAATTTCTTTCTCTTGATCATCAGGCGGACGTTGGCAAATGATTTCAAATGCTGAATTTGTCCATGATGAGGCATCGCTTGAACCTAACATGAGTCGCTGTGCCAGAACCCGACTGGCCTCCACCCAAGTGGTGTCGTTCATGGTTGTAAGCGCATGCAACGGAGAACTGGTGGTCGAATTTTTCACCACACAGGTGCGTCGTTCCGACATATCAAACATATTCCCTGGCGCTACTGTGCGTCGCCAAAATGTATAAATGCTACGTCGATACAAATCTGCACCAGTGGATAATGGATACGTAAAATCCCGCTCTTTGGTGATCGATAAACCATCCCAAATCGTTGGTGGCTGATAGGGATAGACTGGCTTCCCATACATCTTCTGTTCTAGCAAGCCGCTCGTTGCTAATGCTAGATCACGAATCATCATCGATGGCAAACGGAAGCGCGCGGACCGAGCTAACAGTTTATTTTCAGGATCGCGTTCTAACATTGCAGCAGAAACTTTTGAACTTTGGCGATAGGTGGCACTCGTGACAATCAGACGATGGAGTTTTTTCATATCCCAGCCGCTTTCACGAAATTCTACCGCTAACCAATCGAGTAGTTCCTGATGGTTCGGCATCTCACTTTGCGCACCAAAATTTTCAGCCGTTTTCACGAACCCCACGCCAAAATACGTTTGCCAAATGCGGTTCACCTGCACTCGTGAAGCGAGCGGATTTTGAGAACTTACCAACCACTTCGCAAGGTCTATGCGGTTCTTTGCTTGCTGATTAGCGATGGGAGGCAAACAGTCAGGCGTATTTGAGGTGACAACTCCTAACGGCACCGTATAGCTGCCGCGATCTTGGATATGAGTAACACGCGGCTTGGCATCAGACATCACCATCACGCGTGGCATCGCATTTTGTAAATTTTTTTGCTGATCTAACAATTGTTTCTTTTCGGCGCTATTGGCTTGAAATAAACCGAGCGGATCCAACTCTAGCAGCGCTGTGCGCAGTTGTTTTTTCTCCTCTGGACTGCGGGCTGCGAGGTCTTTCGTGACAAGTGCTAGCAACTCAGGTTTCACATTTTTTGGCATCAGTGGCGCTGGCGCACTCGTGAATGAAACGCGGAATCTGCCAAACATGTGCGCAAGATGTTTCGATTGAAATTCTAACAAAAACGTTATTGGCGTTTGTCCATCGCTTTCAATCGGCGCGGCAAATTCTAACGAAATTTGGTGCGGTTTTGCGACATCGGGCACGAAGGCCCAGCCGGTTTCAGGATTGGCATCAAGAATTGCCTCAGGAGAAAATCCACCTTGCGAATAATCGGCCGTTACCCGCGAAAATTCGATGGCTTTTTCTCCTTGCTTGGCGCTCAATTTACTCAGCACGGCATTGCCACTCTCGGCGCGCCCTGCACCGCCTAGTGGAAAACGAGCGTCAGGAATAAGATCAAAACGCACTCCGTAAAGGCGACCTTTTTCTGGAATGAATTGTAAGGTATAATTGGCCTTCGCTGCCAATGCACCCGAAGCCACTATCGATCGATCATTCTCTAACGAAAGGATTACAGCATCCGTCGCGCTCATCGATGAAGGCGACACCGGAGCCCATGCTGCGGGTGCGTTTTGTTTGACAAAATTTTCCGCTGCAATCATTTGAGTTTCAAATTCTGGCTGCTTTTTGATGGCCGCTTCCTCTTGTGTGTTTGCTTGAATTTTACCGTCAATGCTCGCAAGTTGTGCCTGCTGCTCTTCCGTGCCCACTACGATCGACGGCTCTGCGATGCGGTATTGTCCACCACCTTCTGGCACACCTCTTTCTGGCACATTGTTAAAGAATGCCATCATCGAATAATAATCCTTCTGCGTGAATGGATCGTATTTGTGATCATGACATTGCGCACAGGCTAACGTAATGCCTAACCAATTCGTCGCAGTGACATCCACACGATCATACAAAATTATGTTACGCTGTTCTTCTGGAATATTTCCTCCCTCGCCATTGTTGAGGTGCAATCGATTGAATGCTGTCGCAATCTTTTGATCAGTGGTGGCATTGGGCAATAAATCGCCGGCAATTTGCTCGATGGCAAATTGATCAAAGGGCATGTTATTATTCAACGCGCGGATCACCCAGTCACGCCACATGTATTGATGAGTATCGCCATCTTGTTGGAAGCCATTGCTATCAGCATATCGGGCGGCATCTAACCATGGCAATGCCATGCGTTCACCGTAGTGTGGACTGGCCAATAGCCGATCGACGATTTTTTCATACGCATCTGGCGTAGAATCAGACATGAATGCTTGCATTTCCTCGCGACTCGGAGGAAGTCCTGTTAGATCAAACGACAAGCGCCTGAGCAAGGTTGCTTTGTCAGTCTCTGGCGAAGGTGATACTTTTTCCGCATCCAATTTCGCCGCGATGAACGAGTCGATAGGATTTCGCACCCATTTCGCTTGTGATGAAGCGGGGATTGCCGCGCGCACTGGTGGAATGAACGCCCAATGAGGTTGATAGGTGGCGCCCTCATTGATCCACTGACTGACAATCGCAATGTCGCGCTCAGTTGCCTTGTGCACTGACTCTTTTGGTGGCATCACTTCTTCGGGGTCAGTTTGCAGCATGCGTTTGATCACCTCACTGTCTTTGGCATTTCCCGGTATGATGGCAATGTGCTCACGTTTCGGATCGATGGCCGCCGCACGATCGTCGAGGCGCAATTCACCTTTCCGTTTCTTCGCGTCGAATCCGTGGCAAGAAAAACACTTTTCGCTGAGAATCGGACGGATGTCATGATTGAAGGACAACGGCGCGGCCGCAACCTGGCGCGATAGCAGGATGCTTAAGATGACTACTGTCAGAGCTGCCTTCATGGGTTAACAGAATACGAAAATTAGCAATACCATCTTTCAGCTCATATTCTTTCTATTGCAAGCACTTGCGGGCTGTTTCTATGATCCGCGCATGACTTCAATTGCTCCTTGTCATTTTAGCAGATACGTTCATAGTAACAACACATGAAAATTACATTTTGCGGCGCAGCGGGCACTACTACCGGGTCTCAGCATTTGCTAGAAATCAATGGGCACCGAATTTTGTTAGACTGCGGACTCTACCAAGGGCGCCGCGATAAAAGCCATGAAGTGAACTGTAATTTCCCCTACTTTGATCCCGCTCTGATTGATTGTGTGGTGCTTTCTCACGCGCACATCGATCATTCGGGCAACTTGCCCAACTTGTGCCGCAAGGGCTATAAAGGGAATATTTATGCTACTTTTGCTACCCGCGATCTGTGTCAAATCATGTTGGCAGATTCGGCACGCATCCAAGAAGGAGACGTCGAGTGGCTCAACAAACATAACGCGAAAAAAGGTATCGCGCCGATCACGCCGCTTTACACCGAGCAAGATGCGGAAAAATGTCTGCGCCAATTTGTGACTCTAAACTACGAGCGTCCAATGCTGATTGCTCCTGGTGTGACGATGACTTTTTTGGATGCAGGCCATATTCTCGGTAGTGCGCAGGTTTTGTTAGAAATCGTAGATGAAGATGACGGCAAAACCAAACGTCTGCTGTTCTCTGGCGATGTCGGACGAGGAAAGAACGACTTGCTTTGCGATCCCGTGATTGCCGAGAATGTCGATATCCTGATCATGGAAAGCACATACGGTGGTCGCGAGCATGAAGTGCCTGCTGGTGTTGATGCGCGTATTGGCGACGTCATCAATGACGCGATTCGGCGCAAAGGAAAAATTTTCATCCCTGCATTTGCGGTAGAACGCACGCAGCAAATTCTCTACGTGCTGCACAAATTGTTTGAAGAAAATAAAATCCCTGAAATTCCAGTATTTGTTGATAGTCCGCTCGCGGTGAGTGCCACAGAAATTTTCCGACTACATCCAGAGGGCTTCAATCACGAAGTCTATCAAGATCTCTTCGAAAAGGATAATCCCTTTGGTTTTGAAAACCTGACCCTGATCCGTGCTGTGAAAGCCTCTCGCGAACTCAATGATCTGAAAGGCTCGGCGATCATCATCGCAGCCTCAGGCATGTGCGAAGCGGGGCGTATTTTGCATCACTTGAAAAATGGTATTGGCGATAGCAAAAACACCGTTCTTTTTGTCGGCTACTGCGCGGAAAACACTTTAGGCCGACGCATCCGCGATGGGGAATCGGAAGTACCGATTCTTGGCGGCCGTTATTCCGTTCACGCCCATATCGAAAAAATTGATAGCTTTTCTGGCCACGCCGATCACTCGGAGTTGTTAGAATATTTCGCTCGAATGACAGGGAAAAAAGAACGCGTATTCCTCGTTCACGGCGAGACGAAATCCTCCGCCGACCTGCAAGAGGCGCTCTTAGAAACACACGATGGCAAAATCGAAGTAGCCGTGCTCGGTCGCGAAGTGGCTCTGTAAACGATCAGTTTATCGCTCTAACAAAATCGTGCCATCTTTGACGACGAGGTCAATACTCCCTCTCAATGTTTGATTGATGAACGGAGTATTTTGGCTACGCGATTGCATATAGTCCGCCGTGAAGGTGGTGCTACCCTCGGGATTGAACAACAGAAATTCTGCCGGCTTACCCTCGGCAATCGGCACGGGCTCTAATCCCATAAAGCGCCGTGGTTCAGCAGAGTAACGTTTGACCACCAAGTCCCAGCCGAAAACATTACTATGAACATAGTAGTGGTAAAGACTGATCAACGCCGTTTCTAGGCCAGTAACCCCATTGGGCGCGCTGACAAAGTCTTGCGACTTTTCAAACGCGGTATGCGGCGCGTGATCGGTGGCGATGAGATCGAATACCCCTTGCTTGAGACCTTCTAACAATTTGGCATTGTCGAGCTTGGTGCGCAGCGGTGGGTTCATTTTATAATTGGTATCGAAGTCACCAATATCATCTTCGCTGAAAAGCAAATGGTGCGGGGCTACTTCCGCCGTGACTTTTACATCGCCGCGATCTTTCCACCAGCGAATGGTTTCCATGCCGAGCGCCGAAGATACGTGTTGAATGTGAATGTGTGCACCCGTGGCATGAGCGAGACGGATGTCGCGATCAATGATGATTTCTTCGGCACAGGCTGGCGAGCCTTTGATACCAAGTCGGAATGCCGTAGGCCCTTCGGTAAGGGCGCGCAGTCCCGCAATCTCGGGCACTTCACAATGGCTGGCGAAAAACATGCCGAACTCTTTGGAGTACAACATCGCGCGATACAACACCGCGGGATCGTAGACGGAATCGCCGTCATCGGTGAGCATTTTCACACCAAGATTACGCATGCCATCAATCGCTGCCAGTTCTTTGCCGTGGCGGCCTTTGGTGATGCATCCGCTCGTCAGCACCGTGATCGGCGTGGCTCGACCAGCCTCTAACACCGTGCGAATCGTGGCAGGATTATCAAGTGCGGGCGAAGTGTTAGGCATCATCACAATCCCCGTCACGCCGCCATTAATGGCAGCACGAGCCCCGCTAGCAATGTTTTCTTTGGCCTCGAATCCTGGCTCACGAAAATGCACATGCGCATCAAACATCGCCGGCATTAGGATGCGACCCTTAGCATCGATCTCACGGGCTTGGTCGGGCTTGGTCAGGCCGTTACCGATGGCTTTGATGCGTCCATTTTCGACAAGAACATGGGCAGGAATCAGCGCAGGCGAATCTTCGCTAGCGATGAGGCAATTGGATAAAAATAACATGGAAGGTGACGGAATGATGAGTTTATTCCCCATTCGGCTTGAGCGAATAGAGGACTGACATGCGGACGGCGATGCCGTTTTCGACTTGTTGATTGATGAGAGAAAGTGGGTAATCCATGACCGCGTCACAGAGCTCCACACCGCGATTGACTGGCCCGGGGTGCATGATGTGGATGCCCTCACCAGCGATGCGTTTCAGGCGGGCCTCGGTGATTCCATAGACCCGGTGATATTCGCGCAGACTAGGGAAATATTGCACATCTTGGCGTTCCATTTGCACTCGCAGCAGGTAGAGCGCGCAGGGCTCCCAGCGCATCGCTGTTTCATAATCGGTGAAGCAAGTTACTCCCGCAGGTGGATAAAGTGGCAGCAGTGAACCGGGGGCTAACCAGGCGACGCAGGCACCAAGGCGCAGGAAAATTTCGGTGGTTGAGCGGGCAACACGACTGTGCAAAATGTCGCCGATCAGTAGGATTTTTTTGCCTGTGAGGTCGGGGTAAATTTCGCGCAGTGTGAAGGCATCGAGTAGTGCTTGTGTAGGGTGCGCGTGGGCGCCATCACCGGCATTGATGACGCTGGCATTGGTCATTTTGGCAATGGCCGCAGGTAGGCCCGAGCGTCCGTGGCGCACGATGATGTAGTCGGTGCGCATGGCTTGCAATGTTTCGATCGTTTCGCGCACGGATTCGCCTTTGCTGATCGAGGAGGAAGGCACGTCGAAATTCGTGACATCGGCCGAGAGTCTTTTGGCCGCGACCTCGAACGAGGAATGGGTGCGGGTGGATGCTTCATAGAACAACATCAGCACTGATTTACCCTTGAGCGCGGGCACTTTTTTGACCGAACGAGTGAAGATTTCTTTAAAAGGCGTCGATTGATCGAGCAGAGAAATAATTTCCTCTCGACTGAGCGAATGAATATCTAACAAGTCCTTACGCGGCATACGGAGATTTTATGGTGAGAAGAATGACAAAGCCTAAGGTGAGACAAGCAATGCCACAGAGAAACGCGGCGTGATGGCGCGCACGCGATTTTTTGAGATAAATGATGAGGCTAACAATAAGCAAGAAACTACATCCCACACCTGGGGCGATGTATTTCTGAGGAGGAAATGCATCCCAGAAGTGAATCGTTAAATAGACAATCACGGCGGCGATCAGATACAAAATTCCCGCCATGATGGGATTCAGCGCTTGCCTAACAATTTGCGCAACCGGTGACCGTGTTTGAAAGGCATCACGGCGGCGCATGTCGAGGATTTCTCGCTCATCGTGTTTCCGCTGAGGCAATGCGGTGTTAGCCACGGGAGAGTGCGCAATGATGGGACTGTTTACATTTTCGTTCGCGGAATCTGGTTTTAGACCATCGAACGCATGCGTGACGCCACTTTTTTCCGGAGCAATGTGGCGAGGCCGCTGCTCCACCGCATGCAACGGTGGAAGCATGGATTGCGGATGCGAAACTTCCGGCAAATGCCCTTCAAATCCAGAATGCACGCCGTGTTTCACGGGTGGCATGTATCGTTGATGCTCAGGTTCTAGATGAACCACCGATTCACGATCCAGCGGCGAAGAAACTGCTGGCTGATCATTCACAGTCGATGCAACGCTTTCGGGTGAGGGAAAATCTGTCCCTCGAAGAGCTGCTAACTCTTCTAGCGTGTGCTTGCGCTGTGGTAGTTGACTCATGCGCGCGGAATAATTTCTACTTTATCTTCGCCGTCGGTTCCCTCTAGAGAAACTAATACATGATCGAGGCGCTGTGTGGCGAGAGAAATCCCAACATAATCTGGCTGAATCGGCATTTCTCGGTGTCCACGGTCAATTAATACCGCTAATTCAACCTTTCCTGGGCGTCCGTAGTCAGAAAGAGCATCAAGCGCCGCGCGGATGGTACGACCAGTGAAAAGCACATCGTCCACCAAAATGATGGTTTTATCCTCTAACGAAAATTCGATGTCACTACCTTGCAACTTTGGGTTTTCATGGATGTGCTCAAAGTCATCACGATAGAGAGAAATATCCAAGGTGCCAAAAAGTAATTCGCGGTCATCTTCTGCCAGCATTGTCACCAAGCGCTCGGCGACTTCATCGCCACGACTGCGAATGCCCACCAGCGCAATTTCTCCTTCAGGATGTCGAGTGCGGATATCCGTGGCGAGTTTGCGAACGGCGACTTCGATGTCCTCCGCGTTGAATGTTCGTTTCATAAAAATCAGTGATTAAAAATTGCGAATGCCAATGTCTGATCGGCGTTGTGATCCAGGAAAAGTAATTTTGGCTGCTTCGGCATGAGCCAGCGCAGCAGCAGCGATACGCGTCTCTGCGGTGGCAACGATCGCCAGAACGCGCCCACCTTGCGTCACCCAAGTGCCATCGCTGAGGCGTTTGGTGCCAGCATGGTAAATGCGCGCACGATCGACATCAGCCAGCCCAGAAATCACATCGTCATTGCGTGATGTTTCAGGATATCCTGCGGAAGCAAGGATCACTCCCACACTCCAGCCGTCGGAAAATTGAATCGCCTCGGGCTGTACGATGCCACGCGCGCCTGCCAAACAAAATTCCGCAAGATCACCACTCACCAGCGGCATTACTGCTTGGCACTCGGGGTCACCAAAGCGACAATTGTATTCGATCACTTTTGGCCCCTGCGGTGTCAACATCAGACCGAAGTATAGAAAACCACGATACGGTAAGTTTTCTGCATTCAATCCACGCACTGTTGGTTGAATGATTTCTTTTTCGATCTGTTCTAACAATTCTGGAGAAATCAAATTCCGACTCGCCACGGCACCCATGCCGCCAGTATTAGGACCTTCATCGCCATCGAGTGCTCGTTTGTAATCGCGAGCAGGTGTAAAGATCAAATACTGCTCATCCACAATCGCCGCGAAGATCGATACTTCAGGCCCGGTGAGACATTCCTCGACTAACAAACGACCTGTGCCAAAGCGTTTTTCGACTAATACTTCTTCGAGAAACTCGCGCGCCGTTGTTTCATCGGGGCATACCGCTACGCCTTTTCCTGCTGCCAGACCATCGAACTTTAGCACCGTCGGGTATTCTCCGCCGATGGCTGTCATGGCATCTTCAAAGGTATCGACCACCTGCGCTTTTCCCGTCGGGATGGCCTGACGCTCGAGGAAATTTTTCGCAAACTCTTTGCTCGCCTCTAACTGCGCGGATTGTTTGTGTGGTCCCCAACAGGGAATTCCGACTTGCTCACACAAGTTTGCCAATCCTTCATCTTTCACCAAATAACTCTCTTCGCCAGCGACGCAGAGGTCGATTTTTTCCGCTACCATCCACTCAATCAAGGAATGTAAGCCATCGACAGGCACCGCATGCGCTCGTTCAAAAATCGCATCACTGCCCGGAAAACAATACAATACTGGTGCCGACGGCGATTCCGCCAAGGCCCGAATCAACGCATGCTCACGTCCCCCTTTTCCTACCACAAGTATCTTCATTGCGCGACTATCATTCAACGAAAATCACTGCGGTGACAACCATTAATTGCGTATTGTCCACCAACCATCGTCTTTTTCTCGACATCTGACCACTATTGGTTAGTGTTTTTCTATGAAACGTATTGCCGCTTTCTTGCTAGCATTGTTTGCAACCTCCGCTTTCAGTGAAGATCTACCTGAGCATTTCATCAAACGCTATGAAGGCACACTGGATGGCAAAATGGGAATCACCGTGATGCTCGCAGGAAATGGCGAAGAAGTAAGCGGCACCTATTACTATCATCGTAAAGGCATGCCGATCGAGCTGACTGGTAGCATCTCGGTGATGGGAAAAATTGACATGAAAGAGTCCACTTACAATGCCGACGGCGACGAGGTGGTCACAGGCATCTGGAACATCAACACCACCGAAAATGGCAGCTTGCGCGGAACGTGGAAAGCCTCAAACAATGCCAAACCACTCGCCCTAACACTCAAGGAAATGTATCCCGCTGGGTCGATTCCCACGGTGGTTACCAATCTCACCTATAGCTCCAAAAAAGGCCGAGATGGCGAGGAGCTTGGCGTCTCGCGGGAGTGCCAATACGTGCAGTTCCAATCCACCTCACCCGCAGCGACAGCCATCAATGCAAAACTCCGCCAGCATGTGATCGAACCGATGCTTACCGTCGAGGATGATGCCGATGGCAAACCGATTGCGCGACCAGTAAAAACCCCCACCGCTGCGGAAATCGAAGCATTGGTTTATCAACCCGCTAACAAAGAGGACGAAGACTGGGAAGCTGCCTACGTGAATGAAACAATCACCAGCATGGAAGTCATTTTTAACGAACGCAATTTTCTCTGCATCAAAAGCAACTACTATGAATATAGTGGTGGCGCTCACGGAAATCATGGAGCTGGTTATTATGTGTTTTCGTTAAAAACTGGTGAAGAACTAACATTAAAAAACCTACTCAAACCTGGATATGAAAAATCGTTTACCAAACTTGGCGAGGCTGATTTGAAAGTACAAGCTAGTGTCCAACCAGATGCTCCCTTACATGATGCTGGTCTATCGATTGATGCGCTGGAACTCACCGACAATTGGTTCGTCAATGCGGGTGGCATTGGCTTCAGCTATTCACCGTACGAAATCGCCTCTTATGCACGTGGCTATGTGGTATTCACCTTGCCATGGAAAGACATTCAATCGTGGATCGATACCGCTAGTCCCTTACGCCCACTGATTCCAATCAACACAAAATAATCCGCCCCTCTTGATCGATCGTCATGGAAATTCTCAGCATCACACAACTCAAAGAACAGGCCGGCGATACGCCATTTTATGCGGAAATCGATGTGCAATTGCAATCGCTCAATCAGAAAAAGACGCGCACCGACAAACCCTATCTAGAACTCGCTTTCGCCGATTCCACTGGACATTTTTTGCTAAAAATCTGGGAAGACCGACCGCTATTCACCGCCGCAAAAGACTGGCCAGAAGGTGTGATCGTGCGACTTGCGGGCAAGTGGACACAAAATCAATACGGACTCGATGGCAGCGACCTCAGTGCCCGTGTGCTCAACAAAGAAGAACGTGAACTTTTCCTCACCGGCGATCCAGAACTACAGGTCAAGCAGCACGATGATTGGCTGACGATCACGCAACTCTGCGCATCGATCCAAGACCCACGGCTGCATTTGCTCACAGAGAAATTTTTCGAAAAATTCGCGGAAATGTTTCGTCGCACAGCCGCCGCAAAACGCAACCACCACGCCCGTCGCGGTGGACTGGTAGAACACGTCGCACAGATGATGCGCTCGGCCGATGTGCTGTGCTCGATCTATCAATACTGGAACCGCGATCTTCTGCTCGCTGGGGTATTGTTTCACGACTGTGGCAAACTTTGGGAGAACTCCTATCCGAAAGACGGATTCAATCAAATCCACAGCCTGCGTGGCGAAATGTTAGGTCATATACCCATCGGCATTGAGGTGGTGAATTCCCTCTGGCGCGAGATGCTCGATAGCGAGGCCGCCAGTGATTGGCTCAGCCTAGAACCACACAGCAAAGAAGTGCGACTACATTTATTGCATCTCATAGCCAGCCACCACGGGCAATACGAATTCGGTTCCCCCACCCTGCCGCGCACGCCAGAAGCATTTGCCCTGCACTACATCGATAACCTCGATGCCAAAATGGAAATGCTCAAGGATGCCTACGCGCAATCAAAAGAAATCGCCCCGAAAATTTACGAAAAAATCTTCCCCCTGCCCGCAAATTTGGTCGCACCTCTCAGCAGCTTCCTCCCCGACCCACCAGTCATCGATGAATCCGCAGCAGAAACGATGGACGATACGAACGAGGCAAATGATGCGCAATAAGGAGCAGGGGTTTGTAACCCCTTCTCCATAAGAAAATCATACCCCTCCCGGGCTTACAGTAGCGATCCAAAGAAAATGCAATCCTGCGGCAAGATTGACGACGATACTCAACACCGCACAGCACAGATAGAATCGACGACCAGGCTGTTTGACTCCGGAAATCGAAACTAAGGCAATCACGAGAAGAACAATAGCGCCTAACCACAAAAGGAGAACTCCCTGCAAGAAATGCCAGAGCCATGGAACCGCTTCGGCTTGCCAAAAGGCTGCTAAAACCACAGCGGAGATCCAAGCTCCCATCAAGCCCAGTGGATATGGTCCGTTGCGCTGCTTATTCTTAATCATCGCGATCGTCCAAGCGGTCGCTGCAACAAATAATACGATTAGATAGGGCAAAAGTGGATTCATTGTGTCTTGTAATATAGTTGGCTCAAGCGCTTGGCTTCGTCCCAGTCAACCTGCCGCTCTTCGCCAGTCGCGACACGGACGACGGTTTCACGGAGTGCATTCTCGTGCCACTCAGGGGAATCTAACTCCTCCTCAACAATGCTTAAATCGGACCATAGAGCCTCCATCAACCTGAATTTCTCAGAACGGGGTAATACCTTTATTTGTTCCAGCATACTCACAGGACTTTATTATCACGAAATTCAGCCGGAATCAAGAATTTTGATTCAGATCAGAAACCGACCGGCTTACATGGCAAAGGCTCTGAGCAGTATCTCCTTTTCGGCAAAATCGGTGGGACCGTGTAAAAAAGTAACTTTCGCCATTTGAATAGAGACTCAAAGCTTGCAGACGGTTATGAAGCGAAATCTTGCTCGGCGGCTCTTGTCCACGCGCCAAGGAGTAGGACGACACCTGATATACCAAAAATTACTGCGAACTCCCCGAGAATGCCTGCTGTTTGCATACCAGCTCTCATCATTACATTAAACCAACTCTGCGGATTCGTCGTGACATCTGCGAAACCGGCGCTGTTCGTAACTGCTTCCATAACCACCCAACGACGCAATCCGAGTAACCCGTGAGTGAGTGACCAGAGGGTTGCCGCTAGATGGCCAATCAGGATATACCAAAGCATTCGTCTCAAATTGGGTCGCCACGTTGGTCGGGCAATAAAGAGAGGGATCACCAATAGCCAAACGAAGGCCAGCGCATGAGCCGGAATCGTCCCAGCGTTGATGGGAAGCCAAAGACGATACCACGGTATAGGAAATGCGATTGAACTCAGCATGCAACATTAAATTTTACGTCGAACGTATTTTTCATAAGTATCCCACAGTGATGTATCACACGAGTTTGAAATATGCATAGAACAGGATATTGGCTGATATAACAAGCATATTGTGAAAAATCGTTCGTTGCGTAAAAGGCTTTGCCTCACGCGATTGCCATATCAGGTAGCTATTTGAAGCGATTGGGGGGCTACATTTCTCATGGTGATATCATTTGGAAAAGTGAGCCGTGACAGTAGGGAGAGAAATTGACGATTTACGACTGTATTTCCCAACGCCTTGCATTACCCTGCCATACGACACCCACTTGGAGCCTTACGATCACGCTCTCCGTCATTCATAGAAAACATTGTTTGCAAAAAAGCCGTGATTTTTTTCTCGGCGTGTGCTTCACTTGCGGGCAGCCATTATGTCCGACGCCAAAACAGCCATCTCTCCCACCCGCAGTGAAAATTTTCCCGAATGGTATCAGCAGGTCATTCGCGGGGCTGATCTTGCGGAAAATTCCGAAACGCGTGGTTGCATGGTCATCAAGCCATGGGGCTATGGCATTTGGGAATTGATCCAACAACAGCTCGATCGACGCTTCAAAGCGACCGGTCACCAAAATGCTTATTTTCCGCTGCTGATTCCCCTTTCCTACTTAGAAAAAGAGGCCGAGCACGCCGAGGGATTCGCCACCGAATGCGCGGTAGTCACGCACCATCGTTTAGAAACGGTGAAAGATCCCGTGACCGGAAAAACCAAAATGATTCCCAGCGGGAAACTCGATGAACCGTATGTGATCCGTCCCACGTCGGAAACCATCATCGGTGCCGCATTTGCGCGCTGGGTGAATTCCTATCGCGATCTGCCATTGTTGATCAATCAATGGGCCAACGTCATGCGTTGGGAAATGCGTCCGCGGATGTTCCTACGCACCGCCGAGTTCCTTTGGCAAGAAGGGCACACCGCTCACGAGACCAAAGAAGAAGCAATTGTGGAAACTCGTTTGATCCATGGCGAATACGAAGCATTCCTTCGCGATCACCTCGCGATCCCTGTGATTCCTGGCGAAAAAACCGAAAATGAACGTTTTCCTGGTGCCGAAATGACGCTCACTGTCGAGGCGATGGTGCAGGATAAAAAGGCGATTCAGGCAGGCACTTCTCACTACTTGGGACAAAATTTCTCGCGCGCGCAAGACATCAAATTCACCGGTCGTGATGGCTCGATCCAACACGTGCACACCACCTCTTGGGGCGTTTCGACCCGCATGATCGGCACCTTGATCATGGCTCACTCCGATGACGATGGCTTGATCCTGCCGCCACGCGTCGCCACCCAGCAGATCGTGATTATTCCGGTCACCCCGAAGGAAGATACCAAAGACGCCGTGATCGATGCCTGCCAAGCTCTTGCCACCACCTTGAGAAATCAAAGCTACTACGGCGATCCACTGCGCGTGCATGTGGACACTCGCGATGTTGGCGGCGGCGTGAAAAAATGGGATTGGGTGAAAAAAGGCGTGCCGATACGTATCGAAATTGGGCCTCGTGATCTCGAATCGCGGAAAGTCGCGCTTTCGAGACGCGACCAAGCCAGCAACGAAAAATCCTTCATCGAAAAAGAAGAATTTATCCGCAACGTCGCAGAAACACTAGCTTCCATTCATCAAACATTACTACTACGCGCCACCGACCTTCGTGATGCGAATATTACGTATTGCGGCGACATGGCATCATTCGATGCACATTGGGCGAACGAAAATGCCGGTTGGTTATTAACCCCATGGATGGGCAATTCTACCGAAGAAGAAGTCATTTCTAAACAACACAAAATCACCATCCGCTGCTTACCTTTGCCCGAGGTAGTTTTCCCCCAAGCACCAGCCTCGGCACCGTGCATATTGACAAACGCAAATACCACACAATTTGCCCTGTGGGGTCGTAGCTATTGATTTGCGAAACGCATTTCTTGGATTATCCTAAATCACATGTCCTCACTCCGCCAATTCGCTTATGCTAGCCTCATCATCTTCTCGGTGTTGATGTTAGTCATCGGCACCTGGGCGGGACGATTTTTCCCTGATCCCGTAGGCGCAATTTTTGCAAGGATTTTTCACATCTGCACTACGCCCATCATCATGGAAATCACCTTAGCTACTATCGGCATAGTAATTGTAGTAGCACTGGCGCAATACCACGAAAAACACGCCAACGAATGGGTAGAAATGGACATCCCTGATGATTCAAATCAGCCGCCTAAGGAGTAATATTTTTCCGTTTCTAACAAGGTGACAGCATTGTCAAATGGGCGATTCTACCTTGCTCTATGAATTTTTCCCATTATGATGTGTGTATGTTTTCAGCATCGAATCGCTCTGTTGTAGATCGTCGCAGTTGGCTCAAGGCGCTCACTTTGGGTGGCGCAGCTTCTGTGTTCTCATCCTGCGCTGAGAAGAAACCTGCGGCGCAATCAACACCGAACAACAAAGTCCGTGGTGTGATTTTCATGGTATCGGACGGCATGAGCCCTGGTGTCCTGACCATGGCGCAGGCCTTTTCCCAACAAATACGAAACAGCGGCACCACTTGGTGGAAACTGCTCAACGAGCGCTCGGCCGCACGAGGCTTGATGGACACTCAATCGGCAAATTCCATGGTCACCGATTCCGCAGCGGCCTCGTCTGCCTGGGGCAGCGGCCATCGCGTCAATAACGGCATGATCAATGTAACGCCCGACGGCAAAGAACTAGAACCCATCGCTGCCGTTCTGGGTAAAAAAGGAGTGCGCTGCGGACTGGTGACCACCGCAAAGATTACCCACGCCACGCCTGCTGGCTTTGCCACATCTGTCAGAAATCGCGACGATGAAGAATCGATCGCCCTGCAATATCTCAACCGCGTGGAAATCTTACTCGGTGGCGGCGTGGAGTATTTCGATCCTGCAAGCCGCAAGGATCGTAAGGATCTGTTTTCCGAGTATCGCACGGCAGGTTACGAAGTCATCCGCAATCGCGAGCAGTTGCAGTCGGTCAAAGGGAAAAAGTTGTTAGGCACTTTTCATGCTGGGCATTTCCCTTACAACATCGATCGCGAGCAAAATCCCGACTTGATGCGCGATGTCCCCACTTTGGAAGAAATGTCCCGCGCCGCCGTGTCCCGCTTCCTTGAAGGTAATCAAAACTTCTTGTTACAAATCGAGGGCGCCCGCATCGACCACGCCGCACATATGAATGACATCGGCGCCTTACTGCGCGAACAACTAGCCTTCGACGATGCATTGGCCGCCGTGTGGGGAATGACTGCAGGCCACGATGACATTCTGATCGTTGTCACTAGTGATCACGGCAATGCCAATCCCGGACTGAATGGCCTTGGCTCTACTTACAGCGATAGCAACAAAGCCTTTCAACACATCAGTGGCATAAAATCATCTCACGACAAAATTTTCCACGACTGGGAATCACATCCTGGTTCAGATTTAGGGAAATTAATCCAACAACAGCTCGCGATCACGTTGCAAACTGACGAACTTGATGCCCTGCAAAACATCCTCACCAATGGCAAGGTCAATGAATGGAATGACTTGCTTGCCAAACCTGAAGGGCTGCTAGGTCAATTTGTTGGCAATCATACAGGAATCGGCTGGACGGGCACTTCCCACACATCAGATCCCACTTTGGTTTCTGCTGTAGGTCCGCAATCGGAACGTTTCTCTGGGATGGTAATCAACTCAGACGTGTTTGGCCATATCGTTGAATTACTAGGTTAATAGTAATTACCTCATCATTCGGCGAATCTACTGATAAATTCAGTTGTTTTTTCAGCAATATGTTCTATTGATTAAGGCATGCGATTGGTTGCATGGTTTGTGAGTTTGTCTTTAGTGTTCCTACTCGTCTGGGTGATCTGGGGCGGACATTGGGCGCAGTGGACGGATGTCAATGCGGTGGCGGCGGCACTCGGGTCACATGGGATTTCTGTTGGCTGGGCCGGCGCGATATTACTAGTCTTAGATCTGCTCTTGCCGGTCCCGGGCACCATCGTGATGTCAGCTTTGGGTTTTGTGTATGGCACCATCGGCGGTGGGCTGATTTCCTTGGCGGGATCGCTTGCTGCGGGGATGATTGGCTATGGCGTGGGACGACTTTGCTCAGAAAAAAATGCGATCCGATTTTTAGGTGAAAAAGATTACCAAAAAGGAAAGTTGTTATTTCAGCGTGGCGGCGGATGGGTGGTTGCGGTATCACGCGCTGTGCCGATCCTGCCAGAGGCGATCTCCGTGACGGCTGGATTGCTGCGCATGCCCGTGGGCGCGTTTTTCCTTTCGCTGCTCTGTGGATCAGCACCGATGTCTTTTGTCTTCGCGTGGATCGGCGCTACTGGGCATGATCGTCCGTGGTTAACCTTTTCGCTTAGTTTTGCCATTCCCGCTGTTCTCTGGTCTGCTGCTTCTTATTGGCAAAAAAAAGATCGCATTGCCACAATGTGACGAAACTGTCACAATCGGGCTGTCGGGAGAAACAGGAATTTCCCTTATTCCTTTGTTAGGGAAAAACACAGTATTCAATTCCATGGAAACATCAGAGAAATTAGCACCGGTCACGCACAAAATGAGTGCAGCAATTGCCGTGCGCGACATGGATTTTTATTACGGCTCCAATCGCGCGCTCAAGGACATCACAGTAAACATTCCGAAAAATCAAGTAACGGCATTTATTGGACCCTCTGGCTGTGGCAAATCAACATTGCTGCGCTGCATCAATCGAATGAACGATGAAATCCCAGGCACGAAGGTAACTAAGGGTAAAATCTACGTTAACGATATTGATATTTATGCGCGCAATATTGACGTCGTAAAACTCCGTGCCGAGGTCGGGATGGTCTTTCAAAAATCCAATCCTTTTCCGCGCAGCATTTATGAAAATGTCGCCTTTGGCCCAAAATTGCAGGGTGAGCGACAAAAATCTGTTCTCGATGAAACCGTCGAGCGCTCGTTACGTGCTGCGGCACTGTGGGATGAAGTAAAAGACCGCTTGCATGAATCTGGCTATGGACTCTCTGGCGGGCAACAGCAGCGACTGTGCATCGCTCGAACCATTGCGGTGAATCCCAAAATTATTCTCATGGACGAGCCATGCAGCGCACTTGATCCAATTGCCACCGCAAAAGTGGAAGAATTGATATGGGAACTACGCGAGTCATACACTTTTGTGATTGTCACTCATAGCATGCAACAAGCATCACGCATTTCCGACCGCACGGCATTTTTTTATCTAGGTGAACTTATCGAATTCGATGATACCGTAAAAATGTTTAGCAACCCTTCTAACAAACGCACCGAAGAATACATCAGCGGCCGATTCGGATAATTCCTAGCAAGCACCTAAAAAGAACTATAACACGATGAATGGATCCCACATATTTAAGGATTTTGACAATGCCATCCGCACCCTAAAAGATGAAGTGCTACTCATGGCCAGCCTCACTCGCCAGAATTTACAGCGTGCCATGAGCGCTTTGCTCAATCGTGATATCGAACTCGCCCGCGCAGTCATTGGTGACGATTCGGAAGTTGATGAGCTCGAGCGAAAAGTCGATCAAACCGGCATGGACATTCTAGTGCGCCATCATCCTGTGGCGAGTGATCTACGTTTAGTGATTTCCTCTATGAAAATGGCGATCAACCTCGAACGCATTTCTGATCATGCTGTCAATATTGCCAAGCGTGCCAAAAAAATCTGTAAAGGACCAGAACTAGAGGATCTGGCCCTAACGGAACCACTTTATACCCTCGCCGATTCATTACTTCGCGATGCAATGACCTCTTTCACCGATTGCAATGTCCCTCTCGCAGAGGGATTAAAAATGCGCGACAAAGATTTAGATCGCATGCATAAGGCGTTAATAGCCTCCCTCAGTTCCCGCCTCGAAGAACCTAACGGTAAATCTGAATCATTACTACACCTCATTTTCGTCATTCGCTCACTAGAGCGCGTGGGTGATCTCTCGGTCAATATCGGCGAAGACGCAGTGTATCTTGGTGATGCGCGTGATATCCGGCATGGACATCGAAATGAAACAAAAGATCCACCCCCGACAACGTAACTGTGTTACGCAATTGTCACTCTGATTTCCTATCAAATATAAATTTCGCCCTTATGACTGAAGACGTGCAAACGATATTAGTGATTGAAGACGAAATGGACATCGCTGATTTAGTCGCGTATAATTTGGAGCGCGTAGAGTTGCGGGTTCTCAAAGCCCACGATGGTCAACAAGGACTCGAAATCGCCCTCAAAGAGCGTCCAGACTTAATCGTTCTCGATTTGATGCTGCCAACATTGAATGGTCTCGGCGTGCTCAAGGGACTACGCCGCGATGCCCGTACGCAACGCATCCCAGTAATCTTACTCACCGCGCGCGCTCAAACAGAAGATCGCATCCAAGGATTGATCGCGGGGGCCGATGATTACGTAACCAAACCCTTTTCACCAAAAGAATTGGTGTTGCGTGTGCAAGCGATACTCAAGCGCCTCCAAGTCACATCTAGCGGTACCGAATTTTCCGCAGGTGGATTTACTTTTGATAAAAATGCGCTGAAATTTTATATCGATAACGATCCCATCGAACTTACCTCGACAGAGTTTAAATTGTTACTGTTTCTCTGCGAACGAGCCAACCATCCTCAGCTCCGCAATGACATGCTGCGCAATGTGTGGGGTTACAGCGATGATGTGATTAGCCGCACCCTTGATACGCACATGAAACGCTTGCGACAAAAACTCGGAACACATGCAGATAGAGTTGAAACGATCCGCGGAGTAGGATATCGTTTCGTTTCTCCTGAAACATGAATCACCTCTCCGCCATCATCATTACATCGATTGTCTTGCTGACAATCATGTATGTGATCAGGAAAATGGAAACGCAGCGTTGGCAGAATAAATTATCATCAGTGAGAGAATTACAGGAAAAACTAGCAGAAGTAGAAATCAAAAGACACGAGCTTTTGCTCGATGGTCTATCTGATGCTCTTCTGCTCGTTGGTCGAGATGGCGGCATTTGCTACGCCAATGATGCCGCAAAAAAATTATTTGTAGATCGTGTGTTGATCGGTCTCGCACCACAAGAAGTTTTTCCTGATTCTCGATTTATCGATGCCATCTCGAAAAGTGAAACAAAAAACACCCCCATCATTACCCGCATCATCTTACCACAACAACTTTCTCCCCTAGGCTCTAGAGAAAATCGTGGTGCCAATGCGTGGTTGCTCGATGTGGCACCACTACCCAAAGAGGCCTACCCACATGCGAAAACTCGTATTCTGCTGCGTGACCTGACCATCGAGTATCAGAGCGAGCAAGTGCGTAAAGATTTCGTAGCGAATGCTTCACACGAATTGCGCACACCATTGGCGATCATTCAAGGGTATTTGGAAAACTTGTTAGAAGATGGTGCTCTAACAGATAAAAACATGGCCGGCCGCTTTCTCTCGATCATGTCAAAGCATACCGATCGAGTATCGCGAATCGTCGAAGACATGTTGGTCATTTCCCGCTTAGAATCAGGGGAGGCAGCATCACTCAGCATCGAGCCATTTTCTTTTCTTTCCTGCGCACAAGACGTGGTTGAGCGCCTTGAACACCTCACTCATAGTCAACAAGCGACGGTAACGATTGATATTGACGAACATTTGCAAATCTCTGGTGATCGATTTTATTGGACGCAAGTGTTATTCAACTTGGTTGAAAACGCTCTCAAACAAAACCCAAGACCTGGCTTGCACGTCGTGGTCAAAGGTCATTTTGTGGGACATGAAATTCATTTATCCGTTAGTGATGACGGCATTGGTATTCCCTCTTCTCACTTGCCATTTATTTTCAAACGCTTCTACCGAGTTGATCAAAATCATACCAATTCTGCCATCAAAGGAACTGGCCTAGGATTATCAATCGTCAAGCGGGCCGTGGAAGCCCACGGTGGCGAAATTTCCGTCACCTCTACCCCAGGCAAGGAAACCCGATTCTTGATCGTGCTTCCATCTCTGTCCGAGACGAAAGATTCATCTAGCACTTCGGTGACGGATGCATCATGATCGTCCGCGTGACCAATATCATTTCCGCATCCGATGAAGACTATAAAGAAGCCGTGCAGGCTGCTACCGCGCTACTAGCCGCTGGAGAAGTAGTAGCTCTGCCTACCGAGACAGTGTATGGACTCGCGGCGAACGTGTTTGATCCCGTCGCAGTAGCAAAAATTTTCGCGGTCAAAGAGAGACCTTCATTTGATCCGTTGATCGTTCATGTTGCCACTCGTCCTGATCTCGACCGCGTTGCGATCGTTCCAGATGACATTCGTGTTACCGTAGAAAAGCTCCTCAATGCATTTTGGCCAGGTCCACTCACATTGATTTTGCCGAAGCATCCCGATATCCCCGATCTCGTGACCAGCGGATTGCCAACGGTCGCGGTAAGACAAAGCGGCAATAAAATTTTTCGCGCCATCGGCAAAGAACTCGGTCAACCTTTGGCCGCGCCCAGTGCCAATCGTTTCGGGCGAATTTCTCCCACCTCTGCCACGGCGGTGCATAAAGAATTAGACGGACGTATTCCTCTCATCGTTGATGGCGGTGCCTGTTCCGAAGGATTGGAGAGCACCATCATTCACATCGAAGCGGGAGAGAAACGTCCCACCATTACCATCCTGCGCCCTGGCCCGATCACCAAGGAGATGCTGCAAAATTTCGGCAAAATTCAACGACCTAAACGATCGAACGAAGCGAACCCAATGGCACCCGGTATGCTCAGCAGTCATTACGCGCCGCGCACGCCACTGTTATTGTTAGAAAGAGTCGAAGATTTCCGACCCGAATCAGGGAAAAAATATGGCCTACTTTCCTACACCGGTGAAGCTGGACGTGGTTATGTGAATTTATACTCATGGTCCGCCATGGAATGCCTTAGCCCAGGGAATGGCAAATTGCCCGAAGCAGCACTACGACTTTTCCACACTCTTCGCAAGCTGGATGAAGCTGGGCTCGATATGATCATCGCAGAACCAATCACCGAAGTCGGCCTAGGTGTTGCGGTGATGGATCGCCTGCGCCGGGCATCAATTTCTTTCTGATCAAAAATTTAGCAAAAATAAATTTGCAAATTCATTTGACAATCTACCTGTTTGGGTTACTTTAATCGCGTCGCACTGCGACTGACAGGCGGTCCGATCATTTGCCTTAGGTTATGGGTTTTCCTAGGTATGCTGATCGGGCCGCTTTATTTTGCCCATTTTTTCAGGTCAACAACGATTGTATTTCCTTCACGAAGCTCTCTTCTACCGCTGGCTCTCGCGGCATTTTTTCATAAGTCGTCGCGTAATGATAGCGCCATAACGTTTCGGCAAAAACGGGAGCTAAAGGCAATGATGGCAACAAACTCCGTAAAGTATTTCCTGGCATCACCGCCACCCCATGACGACGGCACAAGCGCAGCAGCAGCTCTTGGTAGCGCGATGCTGTGGCTTGGCGATAAATCGATGGTACAGAGGTATCATTTCTACGTCTCATCATCAAAAAACCGATGCAGAGCAACAACGCCAGCGCCAAAATAATACAAGCAGCATAAGTGACGGCCACCACATTGGCGTCACCTGTCAATAGACTTTGTTCTTGGTCTTTGCCCATCTCATTAGATGCGAGCGGTTTTTCTCCAGCAGGCGCTGATCGGCTTGCACCGATCGATGTCGATGGTGTGCAATCCATTACCACCCAGCCGACTCCTTCGATCAAAACTTCCGTCCAGGCGTGTGCTTCACGAGCACGAAACACAAATAAATTACTATAATAATAGTAAGAACCACCAGCCCAACCGTATGCGATGCGTGATGGCAAGCCCAGTGCCCTAGCACAAAGGGCTCCCGCAGTGGCAAACATTTCACAATGACCACGTTTTTCGTGAAAGAGAAAATTTTCTAACGGATCTATATTATCCACGTTCGAGATATCTAACGAGTATGCACATTCGTTTCGCAGAAATTCGCGCAATTGTAACAGTTGCGATTTGGTCGATCCTTGTGTCACGGCCTCTGCATTCAAGCCGCGAATACTGCCAGAAAATTTTTCGTCGCTCGTCAATGATAGCCAAGATGGTGGCACCGATGTCCTTGCTGGAGCACGCGCTGAATCGGGCAATTCATCAATCGTAAGTGTGCGGGAGCTCGCATGATATGAGTATCCGCTATAACCCTTTTCAGGAGGTAGCAAAGTGATCCCGTCGCCACGATAACTTGTATTTGTCTGATCGCACTCGATCATGCCTTGTAAGGAAATTAAAGGAGTTTGCCCAGAAGGGTCCGCCGGCAGAAACACCGAATGCCCTACAGATATGCCTGGTCGTGAGGAAAAAATGGGCGCATTTGTGGTATCCTGTGGCGTTAACGACCAAGCGGCATCCTGATAGGTTCCTAATGCAAAAGCACTCACATAAGCACGTCGTTTCAATAGTGCAGGTGCTTGCGTGGCATCATCGAGCTGAATAAATACTTCAGGCTGATTTCCGGGGCGAAGATTGGCACGGCGTGGCAAGGGGCGAATGTTTTGCTCGTTCCATAACCAGTTGCCTGCTTGTTTTTTTGGCTGTTTAATGACTTGCTCTACCGTCCGTTGTTGTGATTTTTTTCCACTAACAAAGACATCGGCAATTTTATCAGATAGGCTCTGCATTACTGGCGGAGTATGCAGGAAAAACAACAAGAAAAACGCCTCCATGACCAGCATCCCGCACAACAATGCGATCCAATCGGGCCAGCTATGAGACCGACGACACACAGCTGACGATATTTTCCCCTGGCTCCGACGATAGGCGGCAAATAATCCACCGCCTAACAAAATTACCGCTACAATCGCATTCATCGTAACACCGAGTGACACTGGCCAACCGCGCAGCAATAGATAGCCAGCTAGCAAGGAGCACAAAAATAGAAGCAATCGGATCATGCGCTTTTTTTCTTGAGATGATTGCCACCAATTGCAGTGACGGGGATGATCACCGGTTTGATCGTTCGCTGTGGCACGGCGTGTTGCCAAAGCGAAATGGGCATATCGGAAATGATCAACAATGTGGCATCTGAATCAATCATGGCACAGGCTCTGGTGAGCTCGTGCAGTTCCGTATGCTTGGAGCGTTTTGCACCTGCAAGTAGCTCTAAAATACCTGCTAGCTGAAGGCGATTATCACACTGATGCGTCAGCCAGCCATCAAAGTCAGCAACCCATTCCGTAGGTATCGCTTGCGCTAACAAATAACGCAGGCTGCCGCATGCCATCGATAATGCTTTCTCAAAATGCTCTGGACGAATCATCGCTCGGTCTGAGGCGTAAGAATGAAACAGCACCGCAATTTTTTTCGGATAAAAACCTGGTGGATCTGCTTCGGCTACGATCAACCCCGCACCACGTGCAAACGAACGAGCGCTCGCTGCTGCATGAATCATTTTGAAGGAATCACCCGCCCGCCAGGGACGCAAGCCACGGATTTCTCCGTGCATCGTTCCAAAGGTGCTGCCCGCGCTCGGAGTAGCATCATGCAACATCCCCGTTAGCTGCAAACTCGCCATGCGCAGTGGTCGCGGATAGACGATCAATTCATGAGCCACTTCTAATGAGTTCACAGACTCCCATAGGCCAAGCGGAAATGTCGATCGCAGAGTAATGGGTAGCGTCCGCGAATGCCCACGTTTTTCTAACGGAAAAAAGGCATCCACATCAGCTGCAGAGTTCGCTGCAATCCAAGGAGCGGCGAGTTTGCACTCACCAGAGCCTGGCAAAAAAATTGTCACTTGGATGGCAAATGCATCAACAAATCGGCGATGATTTTCTATCGTCACGCGCACGGGAAAACGATTGCCTGCATAGACTTGGTGCGCCGCTTGGCATTTTACCAGCATTCCTTTGTTGTTATTTTTCGCAAGGAAATAGGCAACGCCTAAGAGAATAAAAGCCGCGAGACCCAGTGCTGATAGCACACCATCCCCGCGCGATAAACCAATCAGCACGAACACCAAACCTGCTCCCATGATCAAGGCACCACGTTGCGTGAGCGAACATCGGGCATTGATTGAGTTTTTTGACATGAAAAAAAGTTATGGTTTCGGTGGCAACCAGTTCATCAAATGATCAAAGTATGCTGGCTCATTGATATCAGTATGCAGCACGCCACCGGGACCAAAATATTTCCACTCATGGCAACCGTAACAAATTTGCAACACCCGCTGACCATCACCATTCGACCAGACCAAGGCATAGTCGGGATGAAATCCAGAGCATGTAGTTTTTGGCGATGCCAATGCTTGATGCGACTGCGGATCACAATACAGCGCCACCACATTGCTAATCAACTTCGCCGATGCAGGTTCAGGTTGTTTATGAAAGCGAAACCCAGCAAACGCAACATTCGGCACCGTTTTCAGTTGTTGTTGATAATACTCCGCATCGCGTTGTGGATGAGCGAGTCCGTGATATACTTTCAGATTTTTAGCTTGGTGCAAATCAGCAGAGGCTGCCTTCAGCGATTGCAATTCTACTTCACGCAAAGGATCGCCGCCGCGCCAGCAAGTAGCGCATGACGCCAAAAATAGAACCGGTAATAGGGAGAGAAGCTGTTTCATCATGGTGTGCATCCATCATGCGAATTTTTCACACTGATGCAATCTTATACTTTCACGGCACGCTTATGCGTATCCACGATTTACTACTACATATTATCACACTAAGCCGTGATACTCTTGGATGGAGCGCACTGTGAAGTCATTTTTTTGCAATGCGCGAATTCCGCGCACACTGGCTTCCGCAGCAGCTAAGTTGGTAGCATAGGAAATTTTGTTAGCAATCGCGCCAGCACGGATCTGCACTTCATCAGCGCGAGATTCATGACTGCTGGGTGTATTGATGACAAAATCAATTTCGTTGTTTTTCATCAAATCGACGCAGTGAGGACGCGCTCCTTCGAGGATTTTATAAACACGAACACTGGGGATTCCTTCTTTTTGGAAGAGTTGGTGTGTGCCACCTGTGGAGAAAATCGTAAAGCCCATCTCAGCAAGATCGCGGGCAATTTGCACCGTACGTGGCTTATCTCGATCACTCACAGAAATAAAGACGTTGCCTTTTGTCGGCAGTGGATTGAAAGCGCTCATTTGCGCTTTCGCGTAGGCCATGCCAGCATCGGTATCGATGCCCATCACTTCACCTGTGGATTTCATTTCAGGACCTAACACAATATCGATGCCAGGAAAACGATTCCATGGGAATACAGCTTCTTTGACATTGAAATGAGCGGGAATGATCCGCTTGGTGAAGCCTAACTCTTGCAGAGTTTTGCCGACCATGATCTTCGCGGCAAGTTTGGCAAGCGGCACGCCGATTGCTTTCGATACGAATGGCACGGTGCGTGATGCGCGGGGATTCACTTCGATGACATAAAGCTCGTTGTCTTTGACCGCGAACTGGATGTTCATCAGGCCTTTAACATTGAGTTCCTTGGCAAGATTCACCGCTGCAGCTTCAATTTTTTCCTGAATTTCTGCGCTCAACGAGAACGCGGGGATCATGCAGGCAGAGTCTCCGGAATGGATGCCAGCTTGCTCGATGTGTTCCATGATCGCACCTACTATAGCCGTAGTACCATCAGCAATGCAATCTACATCAACTTCGGTGGCATTATCGAGGAAACGATCGACAAGGATAGGTCGTTCAGGAGATGCGGTAACCGCTTCACGCATGTAGCGGTCCAATTCGGCATCGTTATAAACAATCATCATCGCGCGACCACCCAGCACAAAGGACGGGCGCACCAACACTGGATAGCCGATGCGATTGGCAATGACAATGGCTTCCTCTGCGGAAACCGCAGTGCCCGCTTCTGCTTGTTTCAGTCCAATGCGATCGAGCAGTGCGGAGAAATGCTTACGGTCTTCGGCGAGCTCGATGGATTCGGGCGAGGTGCCAATGATCGGCACACCGTGGCGTTTCAAATCCGCTGCAAGATTCAGAGGTGTTTGACCACCGAACTGCACGATCACGCCATCAGGTTTTTCTTGATCGCAAATGTTTAATACATCTTCTAAGGTCAGTGGCTCGAAGAAAAGTTTATCGGAAGTATCGTAGTCAGTCGAAACTGTTTCAGGGTTGGAGTTCACCATGATCGTCTCGTAGCCAAGCTCTTTCAGAGCGAACGATGCATGCACGCAGCAGTAATCAAACTCGATGCCTTGACCAATTCTGTTAGGACCGCCACCGAGGATGATGATTTTCTTTTTATCCGATTGACGTGCTTCATTTTCATCACCATACGATGAGTAGAAATATGGTGTATATGCTTCAAATTCAGCCGCGCAGGTATCTACCAGACGATAGGTAGGAATGACGCCCGCCGCCTTGCGTTCAGCGCGAACTACGTCTTCTTTCACGCCGCGAGCTTTGGCAATTTGGCGGTCGGAGAAACCAAGTTTCTTGGCTTTTTTCAGCGGTGTTTGTGCTAGATTCATGCCTTCTTTGGCAATCTCTTCTAGGTGACGTAGAAACCATGGATCGATGGCGGTGATGTCAAAAATTTCCTCCACCGTGTAGCCCGCAACAAATGCCGTTTGCAGCCAGAAAATCCGCTCCGCATTCGGCACGCGGAGTTTGCGTTCGATTTCTTCACGCGTGGGCGCTACAGGCTCTTTGTTGTCGAAACCAAATCCCCAACGCCCGGTTTCTAGCGAACGCAGGCATTTTTGCATCGACTCCTTAAAGGTGCGGCCGATCGCCATCGCTTCGCCGACAGATTTCATCGATGTCGTTAGCACAGGATTTGCCATGGGGAATTTTTCAAAGGTAAACCGTGGGATTTTGGTGACCACATAATCGATCGTCGGCTCGAACGAAGCGGGTGTCTCGCGCGTGATGTCATTACGAATTTCATCTAATGAGTACCCGACAGCGAGTTTCGCGGCGATTTTCGCAATCGGGAATCCTGTAGCTTTGGAGGCCAACGCTGATGAACGAGAAACACGTGGATTCATCTCGATCACAATCATCCGTCCTGTTTTTGGATCAGTGGCAAACTGAATGTTGGAACCACCGGTTTCCACGCCGATTTCACGAATAACCGCAAATGACGCATCGCGCATGATTTGGTATTCACGATCACTCAGGGTCTGAATCGGTGCCACGGTGATCGAATCGCCAGTGTGCACGCCCATCGGATCAAGGTTTTCAATCGAGCAAATGACCACACAGTTATCCGCATGATCACGCATGACTTCCATTTCAAATTCTTTCCACCCGAGCAATGATTCCTCGACCAAGACTTCGGTCACCGGCGAAAGATCAAGACCGCGGGTGATGATTTCTTCAAATTCATCGCGGTTATAAGCAATGCCTCCACCTTGTCCGCCGAGAGTAAATGCGGGGCGTATGATCAAAGGAAATCGACCGATCCATTCAGCGACCGTGCGCGCTTCTTCCATGGTATGCGCAGTGCCCGATTGTGGCACATCAAGACCGATTTTTAGCATCGCATCTTTGAAACGTTGGCGATCTTCGCCTTTGTCAATGGCATCGGCATTCGCACCAATCATCCGGACATTATATTTATCAAGAGTGCCGGATTTAAAAAGCGACATCGAGGTATTCAAAGCCGTCTGGCCGCCAAGTGTGGGCAACAGTGCATCAGGCTTTTCACGAATGATGATTTTTTCCACCACTTCAGGAGTGATCGGTTCAATGTAAGTGCGGAACGCAAACTCCGGATCGGTCATGATGGTCGCCGGGTTAGAATTGACCAAGATTACCTGGTAACCCTCTTCGCGCAGAGCTTTGCAGGCCTGCACGCCAGAGTAGTCAAATTCACATCCTTGTCCAATGACGATGGGACCGGAACCAATCACCAGAATTTTTTTGATCGAAGTATCTTTAGGCATAAGCGGGCGTGTCGTGTGTAAACTCGCAGGGATTTGGCAGTTACAAACGAATTTGTAAAGGATTGGATGAATAAAATGTGTTTTTTCTTTCGAATCGTCGTGGAATGGCCTCTAACGTATGCCAATTTCCTGATATTCTCCGCAGATTTTCGTAAAACATTGCGCTGATCTGGCACAGATGTTGCAATCATCACGTTATGACAGCACCAACCACACATGCCGCCCTCGAAAAATGGGTCAATGAAGTGAACGCTCTTTGCACTCCCGATCAGGTGCAATGGTGCGATGGTTCGCAAGAAGAATGGAACACGCTCACCGAGTTATTGGTGAAAAATGGCACTTTTATCCGTCTCAATCCTGAAAAACGCCCTAATTCTTTCCTGGCTCGCTCGAAGCAGTCCGACGTAGCACGGGTGGAAGATCGCACTTACATTTGTGTCAAACGCCCCGATGAAGCTGGTCCTACGAATAACTGGGCTGATCCCGCAGAAATGAAGGCTATTTTATTAGAAAAATTCCGTGGCTGCATGAAAGGTCGGACGATGTATGTGATCCCATTTTGCATGGGTCCGCTGGATTCTCCACTGGCAAAAATCGGTGTCGAAATTTCCGATAGCCCTTACGTCGTGGTCAACATGCGTATCATGTGCCACATGGGCACTCATGTGCTGAAACGCCTTGAAGATGAATCCACGGGAGTAATCACCAAAAAACGCGATGGCCATGGGCATTTCATCCCTAGCATGCACTCCGTCGGTGTTCCTTTGGCTGCTGGCGATGTCGATTCTTCATGGCCCTGCAATGATGACAAATACATTTGCCACTTCCCTGATACCCGCGAGATCTGGTCTTACGGTTCCGGCTACGGCGGCAATGCATTGCTGGGGAAAAAATGCCTCGCACTGCGCATCGCCTCGAACATCGCCCGCGAGCACAAATGGATGGCCGAACACATGCTAATCACAGGCCTTCATTCGCCTGATGGCGAGGTCACTTATGTCGCCGCCGCATTCCCCTCTGCTTGTGGAAAAACCAACATGGCGATGTTAGTCCCGCCCAAAGAATACCGC
>CAIRGO010000165.1 GCA_903878115.1 Akkermansiaceae bacterium
ACGCTAACGAAAGATCGTAGTTGATGACCGTACCCGCAGCCATTGATGGGACACCTGCCAAGCTGTGTATGGGTAGTTTTATTGATGAAGCCTCAAACGCATTGGATGCCAAATCAATACTTAGGATTAGATTTTCTTCTGAAAAATGGGTGTCGACTTTACCCAGCGAAGCTATAGAGACGTACTCGATACGTTCTTGGACAACACGAGGTACTGTTGATGGAATGCGCACTCTGGAGCGCTGTAGTACATCAACCGGTAATAGCCAGTCTTTTCCATCTTCGTGCTGCCATACAAAAGCGGAGCCTACTTTTTGCTGGTTAATTTTTAGATCGACGAGGAAAGGTTTCCAAACACGCGTATCACGATCAGGCATTTGTTTACCTTGTGGCTGCGCATACGCGGCAGAGTGATACATCAATTTAATAACGAAAATTATTAAATAAACCCAGCTTAAGCTGCCTTTCGATAAGGTGTCATGGATTGCGGTACTTCGCATGGAATACTTTATCCCCGGTGGAAGTCTCTGTTTTAATCAAAAAAATTTTTACTGGCGTGATTTCTTGATCAGTTAGCGTGAAATCAAGGTAACGACTCTGCCCAGGCAAGATGTAAAGTGATTTTTCTTGATTGAAAAAAACTGATTTTTCGTCAGACTCATCTGAAATTTTCGTGCGAAGAATCTGGACATGAGCTGAACCATGATTAGCTATAGCAACTCGAATTTTTTTATCTTGTGTCTGTACCCAAGAGACATCTAATTCAGGAACCGATTTAGATAGCGGCTGAACAAATATTGGAAGGCTGATTTTTAAAGCGACTTGCAAGCCTTTGAAACCAGGCTCTGGAGGTGACGGTATTTCATCCAGAACCAATCGATAGGCGATTTCGTTTACCGGATCGGGTTTGATCACCATGCCGACGCGTATCAACTGAGTCGCACCGGCTTTGATAGAAAAAATCTGCGGCGTTGCGATAATTTCTCTGGTGGGTTGTAGCTTATCCCCTTCTTCATCTTGTATCCACCGCATAGTCTGAAGTTGGATGGTGGTGTCGGAATTACCCGCATTACTTACCGTAATGATGGAAGTAGAAGAATTTTTAGAAAGATTGATTTTTACTGGACTAACGTTGAAAGTACCTGCCAGTGCTGGAGAAAAATTGAGCGTTAATACACAAATGGCCAAAAGTAAATTGACCACCCAGCCAGCATGAGGGGATGCTTGAGGACTGACTGAGTGGTGGTTCATCAGATCAGAAGTTGATTTCTGCTGTTACCGTATCGTTGTAATCACCGGTACCTACAGTCAACTGACCTTTAGGAATGACGCCGCAGATGTTATAGGTTAATGGATCTGCTGTCGGCGCTATGGGTGGATGCAAGCGCGATGGAACATCTAAACCCCAAGGCTGATTCTCGGTACCTACACAAGCAGTATTAGGCAAATCTATTGCAGGATTTGCTGCAGTCGGTTTGAACAAATCATAATTAAGTAAATCACTGGTTACAGCATTGATCATCCTGCGTTGAGCACCATTTGGATTCAAACCTGCTGTGAGGGAAATGGTTGGCTGGCTACCTTTCACACACGTCAGAGTGACGGTGCCAGTACCTAATTTATCTGTTGTGCTGGTTGGATCGTAGTTATTGAATTCCAGCGAGGTTGCCGAAATGCTGCATGTTGGAGCAACTGTGGCATGAATCGTTACCGTGGCCGTTTGAGCACCCGCTGCGTAGCTCACATTGGCTGCACAGATTGCAGCGGTTAAAGCACAAAGTTTTACTACACTATTCATTTTCATCTTCATTCCTCTCGAGAATTTAAAGGGAAATGAATTGTAGG
>CAIRGO010000166.1 GCA_903878115.1 Akkermansiaceae bacterium
CCCGAACCTCGACCGTCTGGCACAGCAGGGACTCAACTATACCAATACCGTGTCGGTCTGCCCGGTCTGCACACCACATCGCGCTTCGCTGATGACCGGACGTTTTCCGACCTCGACGGGGATGTTTCTCAACGATGCTTATCTGCCGTCGGAAGAACTGTGCATGGCGGAAATTTTGCAACAGGCTGGCTACGCGAGAGCATACATCGGCAAGTGGCACATCGATGGACAGGGCCGGGAGAGTTTCATCCCGCCCGATCGTCGCCAGGGTTGGGACTATTGGAAAGGCAACGAATGCACCCACACCTACAATAAATCAGCCTACTATAGCGGCAATGATCCAGAGATAAAATACTGGGACGGCTACGATGCCTTTGCGCAAACGAAAGATGCACAAAGTTATCTGAAGGATAAAGCAGCAGGCGGACAACCGTTCGTGCTGATGCTGGCCTTCGGCCCGCCGCATTTTCCTCATGCCACAGCGCCCGAGGAATACAAAAAACTCTATCCGCTAAATCAAATCAAACTGCCGCCTAACGTTCCCGCATCGCAGCAGCAAGCCGCGCGCAAGGAGCTACAGGGATACTACGCCCACTGCTCGGCTATCGACCATTGCGTCGGTGAAATGATGAAGACACTCGGTGAGACTGGTCTAGCAGAAAATACAATCCTAATTTTCACTTCCGACCACGGCGAGTCGATGGGTTCGCATGGCAATCGCCCAACGCAAAAACAAGTACCTTGGGATGAATCCGCACGGGTGCCTTTCCTACTGCGCTATCCCGCCGCTCACGGGACGAAAGGCGTCACGGTGAAAACGCCGCTGACCACGCCCGACATTCTGCCAACGCTGCTTGGTCTTGTCGGGGTGCCGATTCCGAAAAGCGTCGAGGGCGATGACTTGTCCAAGACCGTGCGCGATCCGAAATTTGCCGAAGACCGTGCCGCGCTTTACGAAGGAGTGGCTCCGTTTGCCAGTCTTGGCAAAGAGTGCGCGACAAACAATCGCGAATACCGCGCGATCCGCACCAGTCGTTATACCTATGTGCGCGATCTGAATGGTCCGTGGTTGCTGTTTGACGATGAGGCAGACCCTTTTCAGCTAAACAATCTGGCCAGCAAACCCGAGACGGCAGCATTGCAAAAAGAACTGGATGCGAAGCTGCAGGCGGAACTGAAAAAACATGGCGACGAATTTCGTAACGGGCAGTATCACATCGATCTCTGGGGTTATAAGGTAAAGTTAGGCGAAAGTGTTGGCTACGGACCAGGAGTCTCCATGCAGTCGCCGAAACGCCAGATCCCACAAAAGTAAATGACCCACATGAAGCCAACAGATCCACAAAGTCCACTCTCTCGTCGCCATTTTTTCCAACGCAGCGGAGCACTAGTCGGCGCGGCGACCGTGGGATGGCAAGGTGTCGCCTCAGCGGCCGAGAAAGTCATCCCCGGATTTGAACCAACGGCGGATGATCCCAACGCGTCTCAAGGATGGCAGCCGATTTCCGACCGGAAAATCCGCGTGGGTCTCGTAGGCTATGGCGTGTGCAAATTTTCCGCGCAGTTCTTTTTTCAAAACCATCCGAATGTCGAAGTCGTTGCCGTCAGCGATCTGATTCCCGAGCGCTGCGCCGAACTCGCCAAGGTCACGGGCTGCGCGAAAACCTATCCATCGCTCGAAGAACTGGTCAAGGATGACAAAATCGAGGCAGTGTTTGTTTGCACGGATGCGCCGCATCACGCGCAACATTGCATCGCAGTGTTGCAACACGGTAAGCACGTCGCCGTTGCTGTGCCTGCGGTTTTCAGCTCGCTGGAAGATGCCGAGCGGGTTTTTGAAGCGGTCAAAAAAAGCGGTCTCACCTACATGATGTTCGAGACCTCCGCCTTTCATGAAGACTTGTTCGCCATGAGGCAAATTTACCACGTGGGCGGATTCGGCAAACTCCTTTATTCCGAAGGCGAATATTATCACTACATGGAGCAGCCGATTGATTCCTACAAAGGCTGGCGCATCGGTCTGCCGCCGCAATTTTATCCCACCCACTCTAACGCCTATCACCTTTGCGTGACTGGTGGCAGTTTCACGGAAGTTTCCTGCCTTGGCATGCCCAGCGTGATCGAGCATTTGAAGCCGGCAAACAACAGCTACAAAAACCCGTTCGGCACCGAGATCGCGTTGTTTCGCACCAGTGAAGGCGGCATGGCACGCATGGCGGTGAGCTGGGACACGCCCGGTCTTGAGGGAGAAATGGGACGCATCCGCGGGCAACTCGGTTCGTTTAACGGCCAATTTGCGGGCTCGCAGAAACCCAAACTACCCAGCACCAAACGGCCGCCACTGCCGCCAGGAGTTCAGCCCGGTTCTCACGGTGGCTCGCACGGACACCTGACTAACGAATTCATTTCCGCGATCCTACAGAACCGCAAGCCGCTCGTGGATGTCGGCATGGCGCTCAATTTGACGGTCGCTGGCATCGTCGCCCATCAATCCGCATTGAAAGACGGCGAACTGATGAAAATCCCGCAATTCAAATGGTAAGGTGACCACCATGCTCCGCCCCATGAAAATACTTTTCGTTACTTCTGTTATTCTAGCGACGTGCTTCAGTAACGCTTCCGCAGAGGAAAAAAATCAACCGCTGTCACCGGGGCTGATTGCGAATTTTCAGGACACTGATGGCAGGGCGTCGGAAGTGGTAACGCTTCCGGAGATCGGGCTCAACGCAGGAGAAAGTCCTCACCCCGCGATCAAACCAACATTCGACGTTTATTACGAGGGATACATTGAGGTCGCGCAGGCGGGACATTATCGCTTCGAAACGAATGGCGTATTGACGATCAGCGGCAAAGAGGGCACGGGAGAACGCGAACTCAACGCCGGAAAACACCCGCTGCTGCTAGTCTATCGGAATCAGTCTGCTCCGTTACAATTTGGTTTATCCTGGCAGTCGGAGCATTTTATCAAGGAACCGATGCCCCCTTCTGTTTATTGGCATGAAGCGAGTCAATCGGCGAATCTTGCAACCGCTTACGCAAAAAACAGAACATACCCCTCGCCTCCACATCGCATCCGTGAATCACTCGAAGCAATGAAATGTGCGTCCTGCCACGATGCTGTTTTTCTGGGAACCATGCATCACAAATTCGCACCTGATTCGCTACTGACCCTCATGCGCCACGCGAACACTCCGAAGTTTTATGGTGCACTCACCGGACCTCTGTTAGAAGAAAATGCAACGCTTACCCAACTAGCCAGTGATCTCCAAAAACTGCCGCACGGGGATCGCGTGCGAGGCACCACCGCGGCTGATCCCAACAGCGCGAAGAGCATGGTCGGTTCGCAGGCCGGACTCGCCTGCATCGCCTGCCACGATCTATTGCATCACAAGACGGAGGCGGAGAGCAAGGGGCCCAACCTCGCGCTGATCCGCGACCGAGTTTCCTATGATTGGTTTGTGCGCTGGATGAGCAACCCGCAACGCCTCAAGCCGGGCGTGCCGATGCCGGCGTTTTTTGCAGGACAGGAGGCGGATAAGCAGCAGAAGAGTATCGATGCACTGTGGGGCTACCTTTCCCAAGGGCAGCAGATGGAACTGCCCGACGAACTACGCGTGAATCCGAACCAGTTCGTATTGAAGCCGACGTCTCGCCCGCTTTTCACCCGGGCGTATATCGTGCTGTCCGATGGTCGTGAGTTGCGGCGGGCGATCTGCATCGGACTACCGAACGGGGTGTCCTATTGTTTCGATGCAGAGACCTGCCAACTCGCCTATGTCTGGACCGGCGGTTTTCTCGACATGGCACCCCACTGGCAAAACCAGTCCGGGATGCCAACCCCAGCCGTCGGCACCCCTTTCTTCCTACAAGCTTCCGGAGAGGGTCTGCGGATTGGTGAGCATCAACCGAAGTTCCAAGGCTACGAAATGATAAGAGGCATCCCTCGCTTCGAGTTCCTTTACGGAGAAACTCTCGTTAGACTTCTCATCGACGCGCCAAATCTCGATCAAGTACGACAAACCTACACCATAGGCAAGCGTGCCGAACCAATCAGATTCGTTGGTCCACGGGCTGACGCGCCGGTATCAGCCACGGCATCGTCCGGCACGTGGTCCGACCAAACCCTAACAGTCGAGGACAAGGCGGATGTCGAACTCGTCATCCGTTTGGAAAGAAAAAAGTGATCATGTTTAACTCTCAATACTTGCGACCGCTTCTTTGCCTCAGTGTGCTGGCGAATGCCCAAGAGTTGGTTGTCGAGAACGGAAGTTTTGAAGCTCCTAAGGCAATGGAATCGACTGTTGTCGACGGCTGGCATGAAAGCCGGGACGGTCACCTTGTGGGCGGCTATGTCATGTCGAAGAACCGCAAGAGGGATACTCCAGACACACCGCATGGAAACCAATGGCTTGAGTTGATCGGGCAGCCGGGGCAGGCAGGCGATGTCTACCAACGGATCGGCGGGTGGATGCCGGATAGCTATTGCACCGTCTCCTTTCTGTTAGGCAAGCGGCTGATCCTATCGGATTCCAATCTCAGCATTGAACTGTGGGCAGGAGGTGACGCTCCGAAGGCGAATTCAGGAAAGAGCCTGGAGGAAATTGGTGCACGCCTCCTGGCAACAGCTTCGAACATCCACATGCTTCCCAATGGTGCGACCGAAGAGATCACGCGCAGCCTTGCGACGGGCAAGGACGGACAGTCCGGTGAACCACTCTGGCTGCGCTTGGTGCAGTCCGGACAGCTCCAGGAAAACTCCGTTGTTCTCATCGATCATGTTTCGGCAAAATGGACGGAGCACTCGCTCGATCCCCCGCCAAAGAAGACAGCCTACACCGTGCGCGACATCACAGTACCAGACGGAGTCGTGATCGAGGCGGGCGGAGTCTGTTATTGGCCGGACGGTTCGCAGGTTGTGGCCACCCGAAAGGGTGATATCTGGACAGTTCGCGACGGGCGGTGGAATCTCTTCGCCACCGGTCTAATGGATCCACTGGGCATCTGGGCGAACACAACGGGTGAGGTCTACGTGACGCAGTCCTCCGAGCTGACCCGCATCCGCGATAGCGATGGTGATCTGATTGCCGATCGCTACGAGACGGTGACCGCGGACTGGGCGGTGCCCGGTTCGAAAACGGATTTCGTTTACGGTCTCTGCCGCGACAAACGGGGAAATTTCTACGGCACGATGCACACGACACACCAAGCATGGGCCCGCGATGCCAAGGCTGTGGGTTCCAAGTATAGCTTCGGCGGTCCCATGGGTGCTCCAGTGATCGGTCGCGGATGGTCATTCCAAGTCGATCCGAAAGGAAAACTCACGTGGTGGTCTTCCGGTCTCAGGGCACCAAACGGCCTGGCATTCAACGCGCAGGATGACCTCTTCGCGACCGACAACCAGGGCGATTGGGTGGGAACCAGCGCGCTGCATCACATCGAGCAGGGCGACTTCCACGGGCATCCTTCGTCATACCAATGGGATCCCCGGCGCACAGTCGATATGGACGTGCCTTTGGAAAAATTGGAGGGAGAGTTGGACAAGATCCGCAAGCGGCCTGCGGTTCTTTTCCCCCACGGGATTCTCGGAAATTCACCTTCGCAACCTGTGCTCGCACCAGCAGACGGGAAGTTCGGCCCCTTCGCTGGGCAGTTCTTTGTCGGCGACAATGTGGCACCGCTCATCAGTCGCGTGTGTTTGGAAAAAGTCGACGGCGAATACCAAGGAGCCTGTTTCCCATTCATCCGCGAGCAAGGCTTGCGGAAAGCGCTGTGCCGCATGACCTTTTCGCCCGAGGGCAAGCTGGTGATCGCCTACGGCTGCCGTGGTTGGGGTCCAGCAACGCAGGGGCTTCAAGAAGTGGTCTGGTCGGGCGAGACGTCATTTGAAATGCAGAAAATCCAGCTTTGCTCTGACGGTTTTGAGATCACGTTCACCAAACCGCTTGCCGAACAGGATCTTTCGAAAGCGATTTCCATCCAGTCATACTATTACCTTTATCATCATACTTACGGGTCGCCGATCACGGATGGGAAACAGCTGGATTGTGTGGGGACCAGTCTCTCGCCCGACCGAAAGGTTTTGAAAATCCGGACTACCGCGCTGGAGGCGGGCAGAATTTATGAGTTCAAGCTGAACGGCGTGATCGCTTCCGACAGTGACCCACTCGCCAACAACGAAGCATACTACACGCTGAACCGGCTGCGAGCGGACGAGAAATTCGAATGGCCGTTTTTTCCGTTATGCATGGACACTCATGACGCCGCGAAGCGCTCACTGGCCGAGCAGGCGAGCTTGTTCCGCGAGCTCGGCTATGATGGCTGTGGTCACCTCTGCCAAGATCTCGGCTACGGCAATATTTCCTATCCGCCGAATACCACCCTTGAGCAGCGCGCCGAAACGCTGGCCGCGGAGGGACTGCGTATCGTGCAGGCCTACGGACGCATTTATCTGGAGCGCGACGTTCCCATCAACCTCGATCGAATCAAGGAAATGATGCCGACCCTCGCGAAAAACCATGCCGAGCTCGTCCTTCTGCTGATCGGCAATCGCAAAGTTGATCTTGATACAAAAGCCGTGGATCTACTCGGTCAGATCGCGGACATAGCGAAACCCCACGGCGTCCGTATCGCCCTCTATCCGCATGCCGCCGATTACACCGAAACAGTGGGCGAAGCGCTGCGCATCGTGAAAAAACTGAACCGTCCGAACGAGGTCGGCGTGATGTTCACCTTCCAGCATTGGAAAGCACGCGACCCGAACCGCGATCTCCGCGCCGTGCTCACGGAGGCCGCGCCATGGCTGATGTCGGTCAGCATCAACGGCACGAATCACGAGGGCGCCGCCACGCTGCCGCTCGGCGAGGGCGACTTCGATGTTAGCGAAGTGTTAGATGTCCTCCGCGAGCACAATTTCAAAGGGCCGGTCGGTGTGATGTGCTGGGGCATGAGTGGTGATGTCCGCGATCATCTCGAAGCCTCCATGAAGCAGTGGAGGAAATTGTCATCACCGGTGAGCCTGCGGATGGATGGTACTGTTTGTGAATTCGAGACGAAGGATCTCAAAGGTCGCATCGGCGAAGGGCGCTTCATCGGCTTGAACCAAGTCGTTCACAAACCCACAGGAACGAAAATTTCCGGAAACGGCGTGGCCAATTGCCACGGTCTGCTTTCCCTCTACCGTGTCTTCACCCGCAACCACCGCTACGGAAGCGCCGCCTACGACTGGCCTGAGCGCGAGATCAGTGTGAAGGGCAATTCCCTACTGATGCACTGGTCGGCGACAGAGACGCGCCCCTTCGATCTGCAGGCCGTTTATTCATTTCTCGAGGCTGACAAAGTAGCGCTATCAGTAACCGTCAAAGCGCGTGAAGAGTTGGTGGATTTCGAGGTGCAGGTCGGTTCCTATTTCGACGAAGGCTTTTCAAAAGCGGGAGTCTGGACGGAAAAGGGCAAGCCAGCTTCCTCGCCGGGTGAACTAGGGATGTGGCACGCCTTCCCACGCGACGAACGCGCCATTTCCCTCATCAACGATGGCAGATGGCAGCAGGGTCCATCCCCAGTCGCCTTTACGATGCGAGAGCATTTCTCTATCCCGCTCAGCATTAGACGGCACACAGGCAACGGACTTGCCGCGGTTCTGAGCTCAAAGCCCGATGACTGTTTCGCGATTTATACCGCCCACGATGGCGAAGCCCATTATTCCAATTACAACGCGTTGTTCGGTCGCACCATTCCCGCCGGCACCACTGCATCGGCCAGCATTACTTTGGCCTTGAGCGAGTGGACTGATGAACAAATCCTGAAAGAATTCGGAGTGAAGTGATGGCCCTAAATGGGGGTAAATGGTAAATGGGGTCGGTCCTTAAATGGGGTCGGTCCTTGGATATGCGCATTTTTAATTATGTTAGGCTAACAGAAAAAGAAAAAGCGCTACATTTATCACTGCCCTTCAAGATGCCTTGCACCCTGTGGGTGCGGCAGGATTTTTGTAGGGGATTTTTCCCAGGGTAACCCCGGAGCGGGCAACCCTGGGCTAGTATGCGTAACCACGTTGTGGTAGTTGAGTGATTGCTTCTCTGGGGTCAAACGTGAATGGTAACATTTATATCTAAAGACCAGAGCTACAAAAAACCAGGAGTAAAAGCGATGAAACCACCAACAACAATGCAAACAACTGGAGAAAATGTTACCATACGAACTACAACCGCCAAGGGCCGGATCATAAAGTGAGGTAGTCACACAGCTTAAATATACACACTTTCAAACAATCCAACTATGATCAAGTTGTCAGAAAAACCTTATAGCTATAATCGCCGTCATCATAATCTGTGATTCTGTTGTTTGGCGTGTCAAAACCGATGGTAGCTGCATAAACAGGCTGGAAGCCCGTTTGCCGAGACCACCGCTTAGCGGGACAGCAGGCGAGGACTCCTATCTTCCCAAATGATGATGACGCGACAGTATAAAAGGAAATATTAGCGCCATCGTTGAAGAAATAGCCCGAATGATGAAAGCTCTGTTGCTAATCGTGCGTTTGTTGTTGTCACCATTGCGGCTTACTTCAAACATAAAGCCATGAGAATCCCATCCATGAAAATCATCATCGCATCCTTTCTGTTAGTCATCGCCGCACGTGCGGAAATTTCCTTTCAGCAGGACGAGACAGTGCTTTGCTATGGCGGCTCGATGATCGAGCAATTGCTGGAGCATGGGGAGATGGAGGCGCGGGTGCAACTCGCACAGCCGGGAAAAAATCTGCATTTTCGCAGTCTCGCCTGGACGGGCGATGAAGTGGCAAACCGACTGCGCGCGGAGGGCTACGCGGCGCACATGAAGGATCTGCTAGCGGCGTGGCCGGCGAAGGTGGTCGTACTCGGCTACGGGCTGAATGAATCATTTGCGGGCGCGGCGGGGCTGCCGGCGTTTCGCTCAGCACTGGCAGGGTATATGGATCAGCTCGCGCGGCAGCATCCGGGGGCGAAGTTCGTGCTGCTCTCCCCGATCGCGACCGAAGGCGATGCAGCGCGCACGACGGTAGTCAAACTTTACGCCGACGTGCTTGCGGAGGAGTCGAAAAAACGCGGTGCGTTGTTCGTTGATTTGTTCACGCCCACCGCGCAGAGCAAGACGCCGCTGACGACGAACGGTGTCCACCTCAACGACGAGGGAAACCGCACAGTAGCTCGCGTCATCGCCTCGGCGCTCGTCGGCGAGGCAGCAGGGAAAGTGGACGAAGGTCGCGTAAAGGAAGTCGCCGCAGCTGCCTCACAGCTCGCCTACTACGTGGCGGAAGTGGTGCGACCCAAGAACGGAATTCTTTACTACGGACAGCGCAAGCGGCCTGCGGAGCGTGCGGCGGAGATGCCACTCTACCTGCAGCGCATCGAAAAAGCCGACGCGCTCGTTCATGAAATCGCGAGTAAGCCAGACGCGAAGTTTGCCGATGCGCCCTTCATCGCGCTCGCCCCGCTGCCACCGGTGACGCAAGGCGGATCGAAAAGCGGGGTCGGCACGGTAAAATCACCCGCCGAAATGCAGGCGGAGATGAAAGTCGCCGATGGCTACACACTCAATCTCTTCGCCTCGGAGGAGCAATTTCCCGAGCTGCGCGCACCAGTGCAAATCGCCTTCGATGCCCGCGGGCGGCTGTGGGTGGTGACGATGCCGAGCTTCCCGCACACCGTCCCCGGACAACCACAGGAGGATAAAATCATCGTGCTCGAAGACACCGACCACGACGGCAAGGCAGATAAATGCACGACTTTTGCGGGCGGCTTCGATGCTCTCGACGGCATCGCTTTTACCGAAAACGGCGTGCTCATTGGCGAACAATCGCGCCATTGGCTGATGCGCGACACGGACGGCGATGGACGCGCCGACACCAAGACCGAGATGCTGCGTGGGCTGGATGTCACCGATTCGCACCACGGCGGCATGGTGGCCACGGACCCGGTCGGCGGCGTATGGTTTTCCGACGGTGTGTTTCATCGCTCGCAGTTCGAGACCCCGTTTGGAGTGCATCGTGGCTTTGACTCATCCACCTACCGGCAGGACCCGCGCACTGGCCGCATCGAGACGGAGTGGCAGAGCATGACGCCGAACCCGTGGCGTATTACTTTTGATCGAACAGGCAATGTTTTTCAGATGTTTGGCGGTGGCGACGTGGCCGACGGGTTGCCGCTAACGTGGACGCCGCTCGGCATCTACCAACCGTATGCCTACGGCGATTTACTCGACTACGGCAAAGGCAGCGGTGCGACGAGCATCTCCAGTCCAAACTTCCCCGATGAATACCAGCAAGGCATCGCCAACGGCGTCCTGCTCGGGCCGTATGTGGTGGCACTGACGAAATGCGACTTCAGCCAAGGAATGGCACTCGCGAGCGATCGGCTCAATCTGCTAACATCAACGAATCCCGCGTTTCGCCCAGTGGATATGAACTTCGGTTTCGACGGCGCACTCTACGTCTCGGATTTCTCCAGTGCCATCATCGGCCACGCGCAAAATCCGATGCGCGACGCGCGCTGGAATCACACCAAGGGCCGCATTTGGCGCGTGGTGCATGACGGCAAACCCATCGTGCAAGACTGGCCGCGCATCGAAGGCGCGAACCCAGCGGAACTCTGCGCGCTGCTCACGCATCCGCAGGACATCGTGCGCCACCACGCACGCATCGAGCTACGCAAACTCGGCACGCCCGCGCTCACCGCCGTGGATGCCTGGGTGGCGACGAAAGCGAACGACGACCAGGCTTTGTTAGAAGCACTCTTCGTCTGCGAGGGCCTCGGTGAAACGCGCCCCGATCTTCTGAAGGCGTTGCTCGCCTCGAAATCCCCGCTGCACCGCGCTGCCGCCGTGCATCTCGTGCGACTGCAAGCGCCACGGCTAACGGAATTTTTGCCACTGCTCAAGCGTGCCGCCAGCGATGAGCACCCGCGCGTGCGCATGGAAGTCGTGGATGCCATCGCGCATCTGCGCCCCGCATTCCCTCAAGTCGAGCAGATCACGCACTTATTTCCCGACGATCAAAATGCCAACGTGAAACGCATGCTCGCCGACCTCGCCCACGGCACGGCACCGCGCATCGGCAGCAGCGTGCCGGTGCTGGAAATTCTGCCCGAAACGCGCCTCGCGAAATGGCAAGACATGGGCGGCGGGAATTTCCGCACTTTCCGCACTTTCCTCCGTAGCACCGCCGCACAGCCCGCCATCCTTTCGGTGAAATACGGCTTCCTCGATGTATCGCTCAATGGCATACAGGTGCTGTCGTTCGACTCGCGATGGAGCAGCGAACAGCAGGCGCGGCTGGAGCTGCAGCCCGGCCTGAACACGATCGAAATCACCTATCGCAATCTCAGGGGCGCGCCACCCGCCGTGTATCTTTTTAATCCCATCGGCGAAAAACTCGAAGGCGCGCAAACCGTCGCCGACGACGCGCAGCTTGCCGCATTTTCTGCCGAGTGGAAAAAATCGAACGCAGAACTCGGCCACGCACTGCGCGTGCAGGCGGTGCCGAATCAAATGCAATTTGCCCCGCGCGAACTTCGGGTGAAAGCCGGCACCAAAGTGCGACTGATTTTCGACAACCCAGACCTCATGATGCACAATCTCGTCCTGCTCGCGCGCGGTGCGGAGGAGGAAGTCGGCGCACTCGCAGACAAACTCGCCGCCGACCCCGATGGCATGGCAAAAGGCTACGTGCCCACCTCACCAAAAGTCCTGCACGCCACACCACTCGTCGCGCCCAATGGCAAAGCTGAACTCACCTTCGACGCCCCGAACGAACCCGGCGCATACCCCTACATCTGCACCTTCCCCGGCCACTGGCGCGTGATGAGGGGCGTGCTCATCGTCGAGGATCCTCTCTCACCAGAGACGCGGAAAAACGGCGCAGCCAACAGCGGTAAAAAAATCCCAAAGAAGGAAAAATTGAAACAGCTAAACCCGGGTGCCGCGGAAGCTCCCGACGCCAAATAATGAAATACTTTTGCCTCACAAGAATACAACTCATTGCTACTCAAAAAAATTCTAACAAGAAATAATTATGATACAATACCTCACCACCATTACAAGTTGCCTGCTGTTTTGCGCCCATGCTTTCGCCGCCGCAGCAGAAGACGGCAAGCACCTATTCATCCTCTCTGGACAGTCTAACATGACGGGACTGAATCCAGCGATTTCGTTTACGCCGACGATTGAAACGACATTAGGCAAAGAACACGTTATAGTCGTTAAAGACGCCGAGAGTGGTCAACCGATTTCGCGTTGGTATAAGGCGTGGAAACCAGTTGCGGGCACGCCACCACCTACAACAACTGGAGACTTATACGACCGACTGATGGTCAAGGTCAAAGCCGCCATCGAGGGCAAAGAAATCAAAACAGTGACCTTCGTCTGGATGCAGGGTGAGCGCGATGCGAAGACCGGCCAATCCGCCGTCTATGAGGCCAGCTTGAAAGGATTACTTGAGCAATTACGCACTGATTTGAAGCGCAACGATATCTACTTTGTGATCGGTCGTCTCAGTGATTGTTTGCTCGACAACGCCGAATGGATGGCATTACGCAAGGCACAGGTGGCATTCGCCGAGTCCGACCCGCGTGGTGCTTGGGTCGACACCGATGACCTCAATGACAAGCCAGGAAAAAATGGCGTGCAGATCAACGACTTGCATTACTCGGCCAAAGGTTATGCGACCCTAGGGCAGCGTTTTGCGGACAAAGCCCTTGTGTTGATTAACGGCAAACCTTCTTCCTTACCTAAGCCATGATAACCTTACGCGCGCTGTTTTTTTCATTCTGTATTCTCGCTCTTCCAAGTCACTGTGAAGAAAAAAGCCAACTAGTGACCCATCTCGAAGCGGGAGAAAAACAAGTAGTCGTTGCTTACGGCACGAGCCTCACCGCCGCTGGTGCATGGGTCGCGCAGTTGACCGATGCGCTCAACCAGAAATTTCCGGGACAAGCCACCGTCATCAACAGCGGCGGGTCCGGTCAATGGTCGGAGTGGGGCGTGGCCAATCTGCAAAAAAAGGTCATCCAAAAGCACCCCGACACCGTGTTCATCGAGTTTTCGATCAACGACTGCGTGGAGCGTTTCAAGGGTTCGATCGACATCGCCAAGACCAATTTGGAAACCATGATTGATGCCATCCACAAGGCGAATCCGACAACTGAAATCATTCTGATGACGATGACCCCAGGCAATGGCCACCCCGCAGGTCATTTATCCTACCGCAAGGACATTGACGGGCATTACGAAATGTATCGCTCGGTTGGCAAGGCAAGGAAATTGTTGCTCATCGATCATTACCCGACTTGGAGAGAGCTGCAAAAAAAGGATAAAGAATTGTTTCAGAAATACGTGCCCGATACCATTCACCCCACGGCGGAAGGCTGTGCAAAGATTGTCACACCTGTGATCTTTTCTGCCTTAGGGATCGATCTTTCCATTCCCAAAAAATAAAGATTCACCATGAAAACACACCTCGCTTTTTTAAACTTTTTTCTGCTGATTTATTGCCAAGTTTTCGCTCAAACAGCCACCACTTCGGAGAACCGGAGCGGAGCGAAGACAGCCGGAGGCAACCCTAACATCATCGTGATCCTCGCCGACGACCTCGGTTATGGCGATGTGCAGTGTTACAACCCGCAGCGTGGAAAAATCCCCACACCGCAGATCGACAAACTCGCTTCGCAAGGCATGCGCTTCACGGATGCTCATTCGTCATCGGGCGTGTGTTCGCCGACGCGCTATTCGTTGCTCACCGGCCGCTATCATTGGCGCACTCGTTTGCAGAGCGGCATCGTCGGAGTTTTCGACGAGCCGCTGATTGCCGTCGATCGCATGACAATTGGCACGCTGGCGAAACAAAATGGCTATCGCACGGCAGCCATCGGCAAATGGCATCTTGGCTGGGACTGGCCGATCGCGAAAGAGCAACGCTCATTGCTGCAAGCATCGAAAAATGCCGGCACGGATGATGAAGCAAAGCCGAAAGGAGGACCTGCCGTGGCGACAGAGAAACAGTTAGAATTCTGGAAAAGTTTTTTCTCAAAGCCCATCCCCGGTGGTCCGACATCGCGCGGATTCGATAGCTACTTCGGCACCGATGTTCCGAACTGGCCGCCGTATTGTTTCATCGAAAACGACCGAACGCTGGGCATTCCGAGCGAGTTTCTGGCCGCTTCTGAGTTCGGCAACAACCGCGCCAGCCAACAGGGCCCAGCGCTTAAAGATTGGAAACTGGAAAACATCTTGCCCACACTCGGCGACCGCGCGGCGGCGTTCATCACTGATGCCGTGAAGCAACCAGAGCCGTTCCTACTTTACCTGCCGCTCACTGCGCCACACACACCGCTGGCACCAGTGGAAGAATGGAAGGGCAAGAGCGGTCTCAATACCTATGCCGACTTTGTGATGCAGACCGATGCCACCATTGGTCGTGTGCTTGATGCGCTGGAGAAAAGTGGTGCAGCGGGCAACACGTTGGTCATTTTCACCTCCGACAATGGCTGCGCACCTTACATCGGCGCGCCAGAACTCGAACAAAAAGGTCACTATCCGAGCGGCCCATTGCGCGGCTATAAATCCGACGCATGGGAAGGCGGACATCGCGTGCCATTCCTGATCCGCTGGCCCGGCAAAGTGAAGCCCGGCAGCCTGTGCCACCAACTCGTCGAGCAAACCGATATTTTTCGGACCTTAGCCGACGTGCTCGGGACGAAATTGCCAGACAATGCCGCAGAGGATAGTTTCAGCCTGCTGCCGCTGATGCGTGGCGAAGACAAACCGATCCGTGAAAATGCCGCCAGTGCGTCGAGTGGAGGTTTGCCAGCGGTGCGACTGGGTTCATGGAAATACATCCCTGGACCCGGCTCTGGCGGCTGGGGCAAAGGCGGTGATCAATCGCAGCCTGTGCAACTTTACAACCTCGCTGACGACCTCGGTGAAAACAAAAACCTCGCCGCCGCGATGCCGGAGAAAGTCGCAGAAATGAAAAACTTGTTAGAAAAGCTCATCACCGACGGTCGCAGCACACCTGGTGCGCAACAGAAAAACGACGTCGAAGTAAAACGCTACCCAGCCACAACCGCTGCAACACCGAAGAAGAAAAAAGAAAAAGCCACCAAATAAATTCGCCATGAAACACATCCTAACGATCTGCCTACTCGCATGTTCCCAAGTCTTTGTTACCGCTGCGGAGAAGCCTAACATCATCGTCATCCTCGTCGATGACATGGGCTTTTCTGATCTCGGTTGCTATGGCTCGGAGATTCCCACGCCGAACCTCGATGCCCTCGCAGCCGATGGTTTGCGCTTCACACAGTTCTACAATACCGGGCGCTGTTGTCCCACACGCGCCGCACTGCTCACGGGATTGTATTCACACCAAGCGGGCGTGGGGCACATGATGGAGGACAAGGGCGCACCTGGCTACATCGGCCATCTCAATGACGCGTGCGTGACCATCGCGGAAACACTTAAGCCCGCCGGGTATTTCACCGCATTTTCCGGAAAATGGCATGTCGGCCAGCAAGCGGGTGTGGCACCGTGGACACGCGGATTTGATCGCAGCCTTAACGCCGCGGCGGGTGGATTTTATTTTCCGACCGGCCCACGCGCGGAGCTTTTTTTGAATGGCGAAAAAATCGCGAACGACGACAAACGGCTACCGCCGAACTGGTATTCCACCGACCTGTGGACGACGTTCGGGCTGAAATTTATCGACGAGGCGATTACGGAGAAAAAGCCGTTTTATCTGCATCTATGCCACAACGCGCCGCACTTTCCTTTGCAGGCACCGGCAGAGGACATTGCGAAATTTCGCGGCAAGTATAAAGCGGGTTGGGGCGCGATTCGCGATGCGCGTTATGCAAAGGAAAAGGAACTCGGCCTCATCGACGCGAGTTGGGATAAGGCACCACGACCTCAGAACGTGAAGGCATGGGCGGAGGTATCGGCCGACGAGCAGGACCGCTTCGATCACATCATGGCCGTCTATGCCGCCGCGGTGCATCACATGGACAAATCCGTGGGCGATCTCGTCGCAGGCTTGAAACAACGTGGCGTCTTCGACAACACAATGATTCTTTTCATGTCCGACAACGGCGGCAATGCGGAGTCTGGACCGAATGGCAGGAACGCAGGAGATCCTACGCAGGGTAACTCGGACTGGTTCTGTGGCGAAAGCTGGGCCTTCGTCGAGAACACGCCTTTCCGCATGTATAAACACTACAACCACGAGGGTGGCGTCGCCACGCCGCTCATCGCGCACTGGCCGAAGGGCATCACCGCCAAAGGTGAATTACGCAAACAACCCGGCCATTTGATTGATGTGATGGCGACCTGCGTGGACGTCTCGGGCGCAAAGTATCCGTTAGAGTCTAAAGGCCATGCGATCACGCCGATGGAAGGTCGCAGTCTTGTAACCGCGTTTGCCGACAAACCGATCCAGCGCGATGCGCTCTATTGGGAACACGAGGGCAACGCCGCCATCCGCGTGGGCGATGAAAAACTGGTGCGCTTAGGTCGCAATGGCGCGTGGGAACTTTACGACATGAAGACCGACCGCACCGAACTCCGCGACCTCGCCTCCTCACAGCCAGGAAAAGTGAAAGAACTCACCGCCAAATGGGAGGCTTGGGCCGAGCGCGCGCATGTAAAACCGTATCCCGAAGGCGGGGACAACAAAGGCAAGGGCAAGGAAAAGAAAAAAGCTCCATAACACATCACAACCGCTTCCACGCCGGCGCTTCCTTCCTCGCCATGGCGCTCATGGGTGTTGGCCTAGCCAACGGTCACCGTTTTCCGGACACTGACCCCACAGTTCCACCCTCGATGAACTCAGCCTTGATGAAACTCTGGCGGCGATCTTCCTTGCCACATGCCACGTTATTCGCCCAGTGAACAATGCGTTGCACGAGCGGGCGACTATCCCAATTGATGTGGGCCACCGTGGGCCGGCACCAAGCGAAGGCCGGACTTGGGTCCAAGCAGATCAGTGACACGTGCTGCGGAGCGAGAAAACCGAGGTGTGCAAGGTGGCGTTCGACCGCAAAGAAGAGTGGCATTTCGTCGATGATCAATGCGGTAGGCGCTGTATATTTAAAGTGCAATTCAAGCCGCTGAATCAATCCTTCCGGCGTGGCATTCCAGTCGGGTAGGTTGTAGTCACTAGTCGCGATCCCACATGCCTCGAGTTCCTCGAGAAACGAACGCTCCATCAGCCCTGGTTGCGGCCTCCTACGATCCTCGCGAGCGAGCATTACGATACGTCGATGGCCGAGTTCGACCAATCGTCGCACAGCTGCCTTCTGAGCTGGCACCTTGTTCGGCCCCGCGCCTGCGATGCGAATGCCCCGACGCCGACCAGCGAGTGCGATGGCAGGTGCAGGCCGCTCCGCGAACCATTCCAGCACCGCGCTTGAGCCCGATACCACCACCCAAGCATCGTTTTCACTTCGTTCAACGAATCGGGCGATTCGTTGAACATCCATTCCCAGCCCCACCAGACACTTGGACGCAAAGCTAGCAACATGCCCTGCCTCAAAGAGCCTGTGTAGGAGATCGACCATATAATCAGTCTTTTCATCGATCCGCTCGTAAAGTAAAATCCCCACCCGCAACGAGGGCGGTGCGAAATTCTCAGGCAACACGATACGCCGCCGCCTGCCGATGCCTTGGGTTACCAGCAGGCCTTCGTTTTCCAGCAGCCGCAGGGCCAGACCGATGGTGGTGTGATTCACGTCCAGTTCCGCTCCCAGGCGATCCTCGCCGGGCAGCTCGCCCACCCAGCGACGTCTCAAGAGTTCAGCGCGCAAATGAACGGCAACTTGTTCGACATGAGTGAGCAATCGAAGCGACATGCCCTAACCACCAATAATTCAGCCTACTTGTCGAGAGCGAAAGATATACAATGATCAAATTATATATTTCTACAATTAGACCTCCGCCAGCGCATTCTCGTCTTGAAAAAGCTGTGACTGGCAAATCCCCACTGAATCAATTGAGCAAACCCCCAATAATTACGCCTACCCTTACGAAAGATATAGATGTTAGTTATACCCCACTCATTGTAACGGCGTGCGTCAGAAGGATCAAGTTTCTGCACAACTGACAAGTTCAATACTAGCCACTAAAAAGTCTAACCCCAATGAAACCAAAATCCACCTCTCGCCTCGCCTTCCCGCTCGCCGCAGCCACCGCTGCGCTGCTCTCCTTCGCCGCCGCAGGGACTAACAAATTTTCCGGAGGTAATGGGTTTCCTCCGAGAGAACCGAGGTCGCAGGCTGGAGCGCCTGCGGCCCTTTCCCCCTTGGTCTTCCAATCCAAGGGCCGACCGCGCCCCGCCGACTCCGCACCCAATCTCAATACGCCATCATGACATCCAAACTGCTTCCATCCATCGCGTTCCTCGTCCTCGTTACAGCGCTTCCCTGCAAAGCCGAAATCTACACTTTCGCTGACTTTACCCGGGCGGCCGGAGGTGCAGCCATCACTACCACACACGACTTCGTTCCCAACGAAGGTTGGAGTGGAACCCCACCCAACACCACGGCTGGGGAGAATTCCTTGTATTTGAAGGTAACCGTCAGTTGGACAGCCACCACCGGCAACATCGGCACCTTCAACATTCGATTCAACCAAAACGACGATGCGGGAGCCGCACGTCTCGGCATGGGAAAATCAACGAACACTGCGGGTTCCGGATTTGATTTCATCACATCTAACACGATCATTGACCCGGACGGCGCAGGCCCCGCGACTGCCAGACCAACCATCGTGCCCTTTAACGCCAACACGATCAATTCCGTCACGCTGGTGATGAAAATCGACCACACCAAGGCTGGAACTAGCCCCGGCGGCGATTGGTGGTTTGGCACCGAGGGCTTGCAAAGCAGCGCAGTCGGCTTCATGTGGATCAATCCTAATCTCACAGCTCCGGAAGCAAGCCAGTTCACCCCATGGGCCGCATGGCGCAGCGGCAATGCCTCCTACTCCGGTGTTTCATTCATCACGGACACCGATGCGGTCAATTTAACCTTCTCGAACATCGCCATTTATACGGGCAACGACACGCCGTTTGCGACCTCCACTGGTATTGTGAGCGCGACCAATTCGACGGTATCGGCCTCGCCGGTAGCCGTTCCTGCTGATGGCACTTCGACCTCCACCATCACCGTTACTCTCAAGGACACCGGCAACAGTCCTGTCGCAGGCAAGGAGGTTTCCTTGGCGGGCAATGGTAGTGCCACTATTACGACCAGCAACAATACCAGCAATGCCAGCGGCGTGGTGACCTTCAGCGTGAAGTCCAGCACCGTCGGGACGGAAACGTTCACCGCCACAGACGTGACCGACAGCAATCTGGTCATCACGCAAACCGCCAACGTGAACTTCACGGACCCGCTTCTCGCGCAAGCCTTCAACGTGAATTTTCTCGATGACGGGCAAGCGAATGCCACCAGCTTGGTCGGCGTGGTCGGAGCATCCGGTGAAACCTGGAACCAGGGCACCGGCTATAGCACC
>CAIRGO010000167.1 GCA_903878115.1 Akkermansiaceae bacterium
GATCTGATTCTGACTCGCTTTCTGGATTTGCATGAGGCGACATTGAGTGATGACGAGGTTGATGCATTGACTCGCTTACTCGAGTTGCCAGACAACGATTTGATGACTCTTTTGCTGGGACAAAACGATCCCACCGAGTCCTTAGATCTACCGAACGTAAAATCGCTCTTGGTGCGATTACGAGCGGCGTAAATAAATGAGTGTGGTTTTGCAGTTAGAAGAACACAACAACGTACTGTGAATTTTGTTATTTTTTGAACCGAAGGTGGAGCCATGACCCAATCTGACACCAAAGCAACGCTGTCTTTTTCCGATGGCTCGCCATCCATTGATTTCCCAGTCTACAAAGGCTCGATAGGGCCGGACGTTGTCGATATTCGTAAGCTCTACGGCGCCACTGGCAAATTCACCTACGACCCCGGCTTCATGTCGACCGCAGCGTGTAATTCATCGATTACCTACATCGATGGCGATAAAGGTGAGCTACTGTATCGCGGCTATCCGATCGAACAATTAGCAGTGAATTGCGATTTTCTCGAAACTTGCTATCTCCTATTGAATGGAGAATTACCTAACGCGAATCAGAAAGATGTTTTCGTCGATACCGTCACGCATCACACCATGGTGCACGAGCAGATGCAGTTTTTCTTCCGCGGCTTCCGTCGTGATGCGCATCCTATGTCAGTGTTGGTCGGTACTGTCGGTGCGTTGGCGTCGTTCTATCATGACTCGCTCGACATTAATGACCCACATCATCGCGATGTATCCGCGATTCGTTTAATCGCCAAGATGCCAACCTTAGTGGCGATGGCGTATAAATATTCGATCGGTCAGCCGTTTATTTATCCACGCAATGATTTGTCCTACAGCGCAAACTTCATGCGCATGATGTTTGCCACACCCGCTGAAGATTACAAAATTAATAATGTGTTAGTGCGTGCATTAGATCGCATATTGATCTTGCATGCCGATCACGAACAAAATGCATCAACATCCACAGTACGTTTAGCTGGTTCATCAGGCGCGAATCCATTTGCGTGTATCGCTGCAGGCATTGCTTGCTTGTGGGGCCCAGCACACGGCGGTGCCAATGAGGCAGCGCTCAATATGCTCAAGGAAATTGGTTCGGTTGATAATATTCCGGCCTTTATTGCGCAAGTCAAAGACAAGAATTCAAATGTAAAGCTGATGGGCTTCGGTCATCGTGTTTATAAAAACTTTGATCCACGTGCCAAGCTCATGCGCGAAACGTGCCATGAAGTCTTGAACGAACTCGGTCTGCAGAACGACCCCCTGTTCAAACTGGCGATGGCTCTGGAAAAAGTCGCTTTGGAAGATGAGTACTTTGTATCGCGCAAGCTGTATCCGAATGTCGATTTTTATTCTGGCATCGTGCAATCGGCGCTGGGTATTCCCGTCTCGCTGTTCACCGGTATTTTTGCCATGGCGCGTACAGTGGGCTGGATTGCACAGTGGAATGAGATGATTTCCGATCCAGAACAGAAAATCGGTCGTCCACGTCAGTTGTTTGTGGGTGC
>CAIRGO010000168.1 GCA_903878115.1 Akkermansiaceae bacterium
CCTAACAAAAAACCGAGGGCATGGCATTACATCCGTGACGCCATGCCCTCCAAAAATCATCCCACCAGAGCGGCATTCAAGAGCCCTCTGCCATGCCTAAAAAAATCCACCAAAACCCGTGGAACAAACATCCAAAACTACGATCACCTAGGCAATGAACGACAGCTTTAACGTGGAAATAATACAAAATTCACCCCATGACAATTACGCAATCTCATACGATATCAATTTGGGATTTAACACCTAAAGCCTACGCCGCGAGCACGCGCAAAACACGACGCCAAAAAACCGCGTAGTCATAACCTTCATAAGTGACCACCTACGACACTTACGACAAAAGGTGCTTCATAGGACGCTTACGAAAATCACGCTCATAACGCTCATAACCCAACCGTAAAAAAAGTTGAAAATAATTCTTGATTCACTCTGATACTACTGACCCCTGAGACAATTTGGGATTTAACACCTGAGACCCCAAAGATTAACAGTTAGCGCCATTCACTACTGACTTCATTCACGCTGAGTATAGATCAATGGGACAATAACCATCGTCATTCGCACGTTTTTCATCTGCTCCATACAGAATTAAAAACTTAGCTGCTTCAATATGCCCTTGCTCGTAGGCTTCATGCAACGGGGTGTAACCATGCTCACCTGAGTAATTCACATCCGCACCTAAGTTATAAATCAATTCCCTCAGAAACCTAACATCACCTCTAACGGAGGCAATAACTAACACATCATTCAAAAATTGCTGGTTACAAACATTTAACAATATATCTCGCGGATAATTCGCTAAATATGGAAGATTTAAAATCTCAGACAAATATAAAAAAAGTTCTTCACTCACAGCAACACCCATTATCTTCTACGGCTTTTCTTGCGTTTACCACCGATTTTGCTACGTTTATATTTTCGATATCGTGAGTTGTATCATTATACCACTTTTTGCCAAATTCTAACCTCAGCTTTTGGCATTCCTCGTTTCTTTTGAGCCTCCAACAAAGCAAATCACACCCAGTTAGTTCAGGAGGATCTGTCTCAGTGCATCGCTTGCTATATTTTATACGCTCTGCTTTCTTAGCAGCTGATGCCGCTATCAATTCCTCACGGGTATTTTTAGTCATTTGGCGCGTATCATCACCATCTCCCATACTTGTTGTTGTAAGTGCGAGAATTGCAACAACTTCAGCACTGACACTTGTTATTACTCCAGTTACTAATACTTCGGAAGTAATCGTTACTTCAGCAACTGCAGCAGCTTCTGCTGCGAGCAAAGCATCTCCTGCAGCTACCAGAGCTCGGATTTCAGCCTGAGTCGGAACCCGTAAAGGCATAATCACAGCCAGACCCAACACATCAACTCTGCCCACCCCATTATTCTCCACAAAGCAATACAAATTCACTCCTCCTCTTTCCGCAATCGGATCTCTGGATGGCCAGCGGCCGGTTACTGCGTCGTAGTCGCGGTATTTGTAGAGGTAGAGGTTGGTGGCGGATTCATATCTTCTTACGTTCCAGAGGATGTCGTTGTAGATGGCGGTGGCTGTGAGTTTGGTGCCGTTGGGAGCGTAGATTTCGGGCTCGCCGAAGGCGGTGTAGCGATAGTGCTCTAATATGTTGCCGTTGTCGTCGCTGACGGCCATGACGTGGTCGAGGTAGTTTTTGTGGTAATACTGGATGTCTTGTTTGTCGCCTTCTAAGGCACGGGCAAAGATGGTGTTTAAGGCACCTTCGCTGGGGTCGGCTTGGAGGTCGTTCTGGATGGTTATCTGACCAGCTTGGTGTTTGTGTTCGCTTTGCTCGGTGTTGTTCCACCAGAGCAGGACTTCTTTGTGCGTGCCTTGTTTGCGGACGATTCTTCTGCCTAGGGCATCGTAGCGGTATTCGATGTTGCTGTAGCCGGTGCCGTCGGCTTCGACGATGCGGTTGTCGAGGTCCCAGGTGTATTCGTTGCCGCGGTTGTCGGTGAGTTGGTTGCCGCGAGGATCATACGTTAGGTTGTCTCCGGCGATGACTTCGAGTTGGTCGCTGGCGCTGTGGGTGCGGCTTTGGGTGCTGCCATCGATGTCGGTGGAGTTCCAGTTTCCGGCTCCGTCGTAGTCCCATGATTGGGTTTCTCTGGCTCCGGGGTAACTGTCGGTGCGGTTGTAGCTGATCACGCGATTTCCGGCATCGTATGCGGCTGTGAAGGATAGGTCTTCGAAGGTGCCGCTGGTTTGGGTTTCTTTGTGGACGTTTTTGTCGGCGAGGTAGTCGTAAGTGAAGGCGAGTTCGGGGATGGTGGTACCGCCGTTTTTGACGGTATCGGCGGTGCGCATGTTGTCGGCGCGGTTGAAGGTGATGTTGCGGACGAGGCCGTTGCCGAAGGTTTGCTGGGTGAGGCGGTAGCCATCGTCGTGGGTTTGGCTGAGGACGAGGTCGCCATCGTAGTGGGCTACGGTGACGAGATTGCGGTCATCGTAGTCCCAGGTCATGACTTTGCCGTCGGCAAAGGTTTGTTTTGTGACACGATTGGCGTCATCGTATTCACGGGTGAGGGTGTAGGTGCGAGTGTCGAGGATGTACTTTTCCTCGCGCATGGTGCCGTCTGGGTAGTATTCGCGTTCCACGGTGATGTCGTGGCGGTCTTTGACGGCCTGGGTGAGGCGGTTGGCGTCGTCGTACTCGAAGGTGTCAGTGGTGGAATCGCTGTAGGCGCGTTCTGTCATACGCCCGGCGAGGTCATAGGTGAGCACGACGGTGGAGTTGTCTTGACGCGTTTCGACTTTGATGCGGCGGAGGGCATCATACCCATAAGTGAGTGCGTCATTGGCGTCTGGCATGCTTTTACTTACCTTAAGGTTTCTTTCCTCATAAGTCCAGTTTCGTGTTGCGTTTTTGGGGTCGGTGAGGCTGAGGAGGTTGTTGTTGTCGTCGTAGCTATACTCGGTGACGAGTGAGTTAGCGTCTTCGCTGGCGTGGCGACTCCGGCGGCGACGTTTTTGAGGTAGGCTTCTTGCTGTTTGCGCAAGTTCGCCGCACGGTCGCGAAGGATGTCGAGATTGGTCGAGCCTGCGGGGAGAGGAGCGGCGGGGACATTTTTTGCGAGGAATTCCGCCTGTTCCGCTGCTGCCTTGGGGTCTGTGGGAATCTGCTTTAAAACTGAGTCCAGAGCTTTGGGTTTCACATCCGGAGCCTGTGCGAGGGCTAGCGTGATGCTAGATAGTATGACAAGCATTAACCGCGGTAGGTACATGAAACAACAAAACCAACTATGTATCGGAACGTCAAGAAAAAAGGTTAGGGCTAACGCATTTTTTTGTGACAATTCCTTAACATGTAATTTATGCCTGGTATCAATTTTATTGGTGAAGGATTGCTTACAAAAAATCATTAAAAAATTCATCATTGCCAAGTATGCCGACACAGCATATTATGCACCGCGACATTCATGGGCGAATTTTTTCACAGTAATTTTGTATTGCGTTGGCTACGAGCCGCTTGCGTCGTGGCATTTCTTTGCGTTCATAACGTTAAGGCGCAAACTGGTTGGGACGTTATGAAATTCGGTGGTCGTGATTACGTTTCCTTAGATAGTTTGAAGAAATTTTACAATTTCCCAACACTGAAACGCTCAGGAAACACCGTGACTCTTGAAGCGAAAAATCTCATTTTCAAAGTAAATATCGGCAGTCAGGAAGCGTTTCTCAACGGTGTTAAATTTGTCTGCACCTACCCAGTGATCGAATCAGGTTCTAAAGTTGGCATTTCAAGGATTGATCTCACTAAGCTAATCGATCCAGTCCTGCGGCCTAGTTACATCGCCAATGCAGGAAATTTCCGCACGGTGATCATTGATGCTGGTCACGGCGGCAAGGATTCTGGAGCTGCCAATGCCTACAACTCAGAAAAATCATACAATCTCAAAGTGGCAAGCGAACTGAAGGCCCTGCTTATCGCAAAAGGATTCAAAGTGATCCTGACCCGCCAAAGCGATGTTTATCTTACACTGCAAGAACGGGTTGAAGTAGCCAATGCGGTGAAAGAGCCCGCGATTTTTATCAGCATTCACTTCAATTCTGGTGGTCGTTCTGCTCGGGGGATTGAGACCTTTACCCTATCTCCTGCTGGCGTTGCGCATTATGGTTCGGACATCAAATCCAGCGATTTTGAAACGCGCAATGGCAATCTAAACGACTCTGCTAACGTCGCACTTGCCACTGCCGTTCATGGTCAGGTGCTTGGAAAAATCGGCGTCAACAACACACTAGATCGCGGCATCAAACGTGCACGTTTCAGCGTGCTCACTGGTGTGAAGTATCCAGCCATTTTATTAGAAGGAGGTTTTATGAGTCACCCTTACGAGGCTCGGCTTATGGAAAATCCCAAATATCTCACAGCGGTAGCGACAGGCATTAGTAATGCTGTTACTCTATACCAACGAGCAGTCTCCTACCGCAAACCTGCGGCAGCTCCGGCACAATAAAGATACGAATCCTTCGGTTATCTGAAGTTTTGATGATTCTGGGCTTTATCTTAGTCACGGCTGTGCTAGCATAACGCTCATCCCAGTGAACCTTAAACGCCTTAAATTTTATCGTAATTTGCGCACTATCATTTTTTTGACAGTGTTCACTTTATTTATTACCACGCTCATTGGGCTTGGCTGGATCAATTACAAAGGACTGCCAAGCTCTTGGCGTGAGGCCATAGAAGGTGAATTATCGAAACAAGGAATCGAGGCATCCATAAGCCGTCTCCGCTATGTCCCCTTGCGCGGCGTTGAGGCAAGTTTGGTCACCGTATATGCGGATCCCTCGCGCACTCGGACCATTGCTAACTTAGAGAGGATTATTTTTGATTTAGACAAAACAAAAATCCTCCGCGGGCAAGTAAGATTGACACATATTGATTTGAGTAATGCCAATCTTTCTATTCCCGTGGATATGAATGACCCAGAGTCAGAGACCTTGGATATCACTGACTTAAACGGCATCGTTTTGATGTCCAGAGGAAGGAAATTTGAAATCACGCAAGCTCATGGTTTCATCGGCGGCATTAGTCTCACGATTGATGCTACAATCCTAGGATTCCGGCCAGTACCAGGCAGTTTTCAATCAGATGAAAGCTCTGGATTGCATCGCAAGTTGATGAAGCAATTTATCAAAGAACTAAGCCACTGGAATCTCGATCAAGAGCATCCGCCAGAAATGCGTGTGACGATCGCAGCTGATGCCACCAAGTGGTCTTCGTTAAAAGGTAACTTCAGCTTTACCTGTCCGTCACTAAGCAGAGATGAACTAGAACTAGAAAATCTTACGGCCACAGGCACTGTCGTGAATTCGCTGGTCACGGTGACTCATTTTGAAGCGAAGGATTCCCGCGGCCATCTAGAATCTTCCTTCGATTATGATTTGCTCAGTCGGTCTGGGCACTATAGCGCTAATTCATCGATCAATGCATTGGCCATGGTCCAGACCTTCACTGGCAAAAAACTACTTGCTGATTTTTCTTTTGCTGAATCTCCCAAAATCAATGTTACGGGCATGTATTCTTTCCCGAAAGATACGAAGCCAGTGATTACCGCACAAGGGCGGGTTTCCACCGCAAATGCTCTTTTTCGCGGCAGTCCCATCGCTAGCTTGGATACCGAGTTTTCATGGAGCGATCAAAACTTGTTTCTTCGCAATATGCATATCAAACATGCAACTGGGATGCTTCTGGGAAAAGCATTATACAAGGACGGCACTCTACGCATTCATGCTGAAGGTGATTTACCTTTAGCGATCGCTAGGCCGTTTTATCGAGATCATGAACTAGCTCCCGCAATTGCTCAACTGGAAGATGCAGGCATCAAACACCTCAGCGCAACCTTTGAAGCAAATCTAACGAAAAATGAAAAATTCGTGTTAGACACACTCGAAATCAGCGAGATGAATCTAGATCATCAATTAGGAAAACTAACAGGAAATCTTTCACTCATCGGGCCACTCATCAACTATCGCATCACGACCAGTTTACCAGCCTCAATTTGGCAACCGTTCTTCCCCAAGCAACCATTGGAAAAAGTGTTAGCTGATTTCGCTGTAAATAAAAATACACAAAGCCAGGTTTCCTTAATCGGCTTCATCGATCAAAACAATCCCCATGGTTGGACAGTAAAAGGCGAGGCTGAGGCGAAAAACATTAGCTACCGAAATGTTCCTGTGCACTCAGCAAAAACTTCGCTTGATCTCAAAGACAATTCGCTAAGATTTTCAGATATTTCCGTAGATTTTGATTACACCAATTACGATCTTTATCGTAGCTTCCAAGGAAGCAATCACGGACCGACGAAAGCGACACTTATTGCCTACGATCATGAGAAAGGCACTGTCGCCATCGATAATCTAGAAGGCTCGCTTTACCCTTCCCCCCTATTAAGGATGTTTGCCGTAAAAGCCGCAGATTCGCTTGAATCCTTCCGCTTCCGTGGTCCTCCATCGTGCAATGCCAATGGCATTATAGACATTCGTAAACAGACCGATACCAAACTAGCTGTATCAGTAAAACAAGGCGCAGCAATGGACTGGAAGTTTCTCGGTAAAATGGTGACATTCACCGATATTTCCACAGAAATCATGGTGAGAAATGAAGACGTCACGCTATCGAAACTTTCCTTTAGCACACTGGGTGGAAAGTGCGCTGGCAATGTGCGCGCTAACATCAAAGGAAGCAGTCAGTTTGATGCTGATCTCTATTGGAACAAAATTGCCATGTCTTCTTTAGCCCAAACCTACGAATTTGAAGAAAAGGGCTACGGAACTCTCACGGGGCGGATTAGCCTAGCGGGAGTTAGCGGAGATACCAACACGCTCAATGGTGAAGGCCTCTGTTCGTTAGAAAAGGGCGAACTATTTGCGGTCCCGATATTTGGCCCACTCTCTCCCGTGATTGCTGGAGTTCTCGCTGATCGACGAGCAGGATTTGAACGAGCTAAAGATGCATTCTGCAATTTTTCTATTAAGAAAGGAATCATTGAAACGAATGATTTTGAGACCCAAACGAGCACGCTAAAATTTACCGGCAATGGAATAGTAAATCTCAACAAAGACACTATTGACATGACAATCCGCATGAATGCAAGGGGTCTATTAGGCATTATAACGTTGCCCTTGCAGCCCATCATCAAAGGTCTTTTCCAATTCCAAGGACAAGGCCCTATCAAGAAACCAAAATGGGAGCATGTGATTTTCACATCGCCACCAGAACAAGAAAAACAAGCGTTGCTGCAAAACAATCCTCGCCGCGCCACGGTAGTTCCTGAGGGCTAGTTCTGAAATGAACAACTAACAGAGACGAACCATGTCTTTGATAAATTGCCCCCAAAGATAAAATAATCCGCGAGTGGAATAGCCAAAATGCCCTTCACCAGCGAACTCGATGATTCCTTGATCGAGATTGTAGGCAATCATTTCATCCATTTCTCCTTCTAACATTTCATCGAGATGATACGGATCAAATTCAGCCAATGATTGCACAGGAAGAGAGGATTTCGACAAATAATCGCGGTGATTCTCCCATATTTGTTTAAAACAACTGCGGGTGCATGGCACATGGTTCCAGTGAACGTGTTCGGGATATTTTAATGTCGGTGCAAATGGGTAATTGGTAGTGCGCCAGATTGATCCATCTTCGCCAACTACCGAAACTGAAATGAACGAAAATGCCACATCGGCTTGCTCGCAGAGGCACAGTGCAGCGATGGTTCTCGATTCTAGGTGATAGTAGAGGCGATAGTGCTGTTTCATCCCCGACCAGTTCCAACTGCAATCAGAAGCATGTGTGAAGCCCTGTTCTTCCATGGTCTCATAAGCCAACTGTGCATTGGGAAAAAAGGAAGCATTCGGCATCACTCCGTGAAGGAGACGATTTTCCATCGGTAGCTTCATGCGCTTGACGCGGGTTAATAGTTCAACCCATGGCAGAAAAAACCACAGGATCACTCCGATTAAACCAATCCATATCCTCCCGCTGATCAAATAGAACGTAGCGAAACTCGCTATCAAAAAAACCAAAGCACCAATTTTCCTTACCCACGCGCGGCGTGCCGTGCGCAATGCCACAGCCATGAGCAATAGTCCGAATACAATGGCAAAGGAACGCATAGATTTTCTGATCAAAAAACAGTCGTGATGGTCATGAGCGACATTCACGAACGCCTAAGAGACATATCGCCTGATTTTTCATTTTGTCCAGAACTGAGTTGCCGCGAAGGTGAATTAAAGAACTTTTTCTAAAATTTCATTCATCCGAGTCGCGAGCTGTTGAGGGTGCTCTACTAAACCAGCGGCCAATAATGATTGATCAACCAATTGTTGCGCGACTAATGCCGCAACTTCAGGATTTTCCGTGCGCAAGGCGGCAAGGCGCTTGATTAACGCATGGCGTGGATTAATTTCCAACATTGGTTTTACCTCTGGGGCTTCTTGCCCCATGGCTTTCATCATGGCTCGCATCTGCGCATTCGGTGAGTCCTCGGGAACCAATGCCACCACTGGACTTCCGACCAGACGTTTGCCCGAAGCCACATCACTGACGCCACTACCCATCGTTTCTTTCCACCAATCACATAGGCTGGAAGTATCGTCTTCGCTAAGAGCTGTGCCTTCGTTAACAGTATCGTCCAATTCAATATCCGCTTGATCGGCTCTTACCAATTTTTTGTCTTTGAATTCATTCAAACTATCAAAAACAAATTCATCCACCGATTCCATAAAGTAAGCCACCTCCAAACCGCGCGCTTTGAACGCCTCCAAGTAAGGACCACCTTCGATCACTTCACGACTAGCTCCCATGAGATAATAAATCTCTTTTTGGCCATCTTTCATCCGAGAAATGTAATCATCGAAGGAAGATAGTTCACCAGCTTCCATCATCGATGTTTGAAAGCGCAGCAAGCCAGAAAGTGAATCGCGATGCTCGTGAGAACTGACGATCCCTTCTTTCAGATATCGAGAAAAGCTTTCATAAAACGAACGGTATGCAGTCGCATCATCGATTGCTTGTTTTTCTAGGAATTTCAGCAAACGTTTGGTCACCACTTGTCCCAGTTTTTTGACAAGCGCACTGTCTTGCATCGATTCACGTGAAATGTTTAGTGGTAAGTCGGCCGAATCAATCACGCCGCGCACGAAGCGCAACCACTCTGGCAATAGACCATTTGGTTGAGGGTCGATCAGCACCCGCTTGCAATAAAGTGCCACTCCTGGCTGCGTCTGACCAAAACCAAAACGCTCCTGATTTTCCTCTGGCAGAAAGATCAACGCGTGAATATCTAATGGCACGTCTGCGGTAAAATGCATCGTGTAGCGTGGCTTATCCCATGCCTTTGCAGTGAAACGATAAAACTCTTCGTATTCCTCTGCCGTCACTTCTGATTTCGCTTTTAACCACAACGCTTCGACTTTATTCACTCGCTCGCCATTCAGCAAAATCGGGAACGCAACGAAGTTAGAGTATTTCGTAAGCAACTCTTTGATGCGTGATTCCTTCGCAAATTCAGCATGCTCTTCTTTTAAATGAATGACAATTTTTGCCCCACGATCTTGTGCCTCAACCTCTTCAATTTCATAACCTTCTCTGCCATCACTGGTCCACTTCAACGAAGGAGCATCAGCCCGCCACGAGTGCGTGAAAACTTCCACTGATTCCGCTACCATGAAAACGCTATAGAACCCTACACCAAACTGCCCGATCATTCCCGCTCCTTGCGTGCCTTTTTCTTGCAAATTCTGCAAAAAAGCCTTGGTACCTGAATGGGCAATGGTGCCCAAATTTTGCACCAATTCCTCACGCGTCATGCCAATGCCTCGATCCGCAATCGTCAGGGTGCGAGCTGTTTCATCCGATGAAATTTCAATCTGCAACTCCTGCTCAGCTTGATAAATTTCATTTTCGGTTAGTTGAATCACTTTAAGCTTCTCTAAAGCGTCGGAGGCATTCGATACCAACTCACGCGTAAAGATTTCCTTATCGGTATATAGTGAATGAATGACAATATCTAGTAATTGCCTTACTTCTGCTTGAAATGATTGATGCTCGGTACTCATAGTGTTGGGAAAAGTTGATGCAAAATACTCAGCTTTGCCTACTGTGCAAGCCTTCAGTATGAAAATTTTGCCGCTTGGCTATACTGATGGAACTCTCCCATCTTCATGGGTTTGAGGAAGAAAATCGCGCCTAGTGGCGGAGAACAGGGGGATCGATTTTTTCGAATTTCTCCTAAAAAAACGAACCCCGTCTCGGCTATCAAGAGTCTCCCCCCAGACACTCTCGACAAAACCCGAAACGGGGCACGCGGTGAATCCTATGAGAAGATAAATTTAATGCAATCGAATTCTTATGATATTTTAAAGAAAAATGAATTATTCATTTGTATTTACTTTGACAATTTGAATCACGTTGCGATGAATCCAAACGCTTTGAACCAACCCTAACATAAACATAC
>CAIRGO010000169.1 GCA_903878115.1 Akkermansiaceae bacterium
CCTGAGCATCTCGTCTCAAAGCTCGCGCGACAATATGGGATCGATCAACAAGCTCGCACGTTTAGCCCGTGGAGCCATGTCGTAAGCCTCCTTTACGCGCAACTCACCCACGCCGTGGGACTCAATGATGTATGCGATGGCCTCGCTCATCACGCCACCAAACTTGCCACCATTCGCGGAGCAACGCCGCCTGCCAAAAACACTCTTTCACACGCGAATAAAACCCGCGACAGCGACATGATGGAAGCTCTCTTCTGGAAAACGTTGAGTCATCTTCAATCAACTTCTCCACAGGGCTTGGGCGTCCGCTATCAAGGACTGCCACGTCGATTTACCAAGACCATATCCGCAGTTGACTCCAGCACCATCGCGCTCGTGGCTAACTCCCTCGACTGGGCCAAACACCGCCGCCGCAAAGCTGCTGCTAAAATGCACCTGCGCCTCAATCTACAAACCTTCCTTCCCGCCTGTGCCATCATCGAAGAAGCCAGCCACCACGACGATACCCGCGCCCAGCAACTCTGCGCCAACCTCCAAGAGGGTGAAATCGTGCTCTTCGACAAAGCCTACATCAACTACCAACACCTCTTTGCTCTGCATCAGCGCGGTGTCCACTGGGTCACACGCTCCAAAGACAACATGGCTTACACCGTGAGAAAGAAGCTCCTCAAAAAGCCCCAAGGCGACATCCAGCGTGACGACGTCATCTTGCTCAGTATCGGCAAAAGCCGCGAGCAATACCCCGTCGAACTGCGACGGGTAGAAATGTTCGTCGAACTCGACGGCAAACGCGTGCTGATGGCCTTCATCACCAACAATACCCAGTGGGCAGCCAGCACCGTGGGAGCCCTTTATAAAAGCCGCTGGGGCATAGAAGTATTTTTCAAACAAATCAAACAAACCCTCAGCATCAGCGACTTTCTGGGTCACAATAAAAACGCCATCCGCTGGCAACTCTGGGCGGCACTGCTGCTTTATGTATTACTGCGCCACCAAGCTGGAGCAGCCGGATGGCCGCACAGCTTCGCGCGCCTCTTCACCATGCTGCGCGGAGTGATATGGGATCGCATCTGCGTCACTAAATTGCTAGATTACTATGGGACAGCACGTGGACGATGGCGAATGCGAGCGACCCCAGAAACCGCGTATCTACCAGGTTTAGCACCGCCCTGCTATGGGACAGCAAGTGAGTTGATCGCCTGATACACCCACAAAAATCCAGAAAATCAAAAATTACAAATCGCAAAAACCAACAGTGCCCCTATTGAAATCAAGCGCTCCAGAGCCTCATGGACGTGCTATGGGACGGCTGTGCAAATGTTCCACGATTTATCTTCCCAGCATTTCATCTTAAGTGTCGTTTAGGCGCACATTATGGGGGCGGTGCTGTGACCTCGCGTAAATATGATGGTTCCAAATAATGCCTGTCCATGGTAATCGCTTTTTCACAAGGATCGTTTATTTTGTGTCGCGATTTGGGCAAAGCTTAGTGCGTGCGCGCCATCACTATGCAGGCAGAGAGTCTGGCAGTCGAGGGTGACAACTTTTTCACCGCAACGCAGAATCATGCTTTGATCAGTGATCATCGCTAAGCGTTCTTCGACAGCTACTTTTGTCTCTAACAAATCACCTGGTTGGCCGCGCGTGATCAATGAGCCATCAGCGCGATAGCCGCGATCAAGGAAGCATTCTTCCCATACCTCCACGCCGAGTTGATGGGCAATCTGTGCGGTAAGTCCACCGGAACGTGCGTAGATGATGACGCCGGGAAATGTGTTTTTGACATGCTGACAAAATGCAGTCGATAAAGATTCATCATTGTCAGTGGCATGATAAAGCGCGCCATGAAGTTTGATGTGGTGCAGAGGAATCCCTTCTTTTGTTAGATGACAAAGCAAACGCCTGATTTGTTCATCGATGACTGTAATCAATTCCGTGGCTGAAATGATGCAGGCGTCACGACCGAAATTCCCACTAAGTCCAGGATGTGCCCCTGCATGTACGTGGTATTGTGCGGCGAGTTGTGCGCAATGGAGCATCGTTTCATCACTGCCCGCATGTCCGCCACAAGCGATGTTGGCCGAGCTGATCAATGACATGAGTTCCTCGCGGCATGCCGCACTTTCGTTTTCGCCGAGATCGCAATTGAGATCAATGAAGTTCATGGGGAGTGAAGTAGGAAATGGAAACGACTTCCGGGCTGGAGTTGTCGGAACGCATCAAGATCATCATCGTGAATCAATGCGATTTTTGGATAGCCGCCGATGGTAGGACCATCATTGAGCAACGCTATGGCTGTGCCTTCTGGAGTGATCTGCAATGAACCAAGCAATGCTGGTTCGCTGATCATTTCTATGGCGGGGCAGTCTATCGTTGGCCCTAACAAGCGGTAACCAGCACGATTGCTGCGCGGGGAAATAGCCCATTCTGAAGTGAATAATGTCTCACGAGCCTGTGCAGAAAACTGCGACCACTGGGGCCCCATCCACAGGCGGATGATGGGATTTTTTTTTAGCGGGATATCATTGTGCATCGCAGCATGCTGGGAAATTACTGAGAAATCTGATAGGCCGCAGCGTAGTTCATCTCCTGCTTTTAGAGTTTGCCCCATGGAGCCTTCAGGCCATGTTGAGCGACTGCCAAACCATGATGGTCCAGACCAGCCGCTCGCAATTCCCAGATAGGTCCAGAGTCCATCAGTGGGGTAGGAGATGCGCAGCAATTGCCCACGTTTGATCGACTGCGCGATGCCGAAAGGAATTGTTAGGTCATCGATGACGGCTTGACCCGCTCCGACGATGGCGATCCATGAATCGCGTTCACACGTCATGCTAACATTACCTAGCAAAATTTCTAGTGTTGCCGTTTGTCGATCGTTGCCGAGCGCTTGATTTACAAGATCATGGCTTCTGCGATCCATCACACCACTGGCTGGAATACCGAATTTTTTCAAACCACTGCGTCCATGATCTTGAAGAGTGCTGCGCATGCCTGGCTGGATGATGGTCATCGCAAGTGCTGAATTGTTAGGTGATGATGACATAGCACGTGTTAGATAGGAATGAAGCGCACTCGGTCGCCGACCGTGAGAAAAAATGCCGAGGAAAGCGACACGGTAGGGTCAAACATCACTTGCTTGGTATGCCCGATTAAATTCCACCCGCCGGGAGTGGGCAGAGGGTAAACAGCTGTTTGACCGCCGCCAATCGCCACAGATCCGGCTGGAATCATGGTGCGCGGTGTGCTGAGACGCGGTGTGTGCAAACGAGCATCCAATCCACCGAGGTAGGCGAACCCAGGTGCGAAGCCCAGCGCGTGAACCCGATAGATCGCAGCGCTGTGGTGAGCTACGACTTGATCCATGCTCATGAAGCAGTGCTCGGCAACGCGGAGAAGATCGTCGCCACCATAAGCTACGGGAACGATTTTTATCTCGCGTTCAAGCGGTTGAGAAAATGTATCGTTATCTAACAAAAATGTTGGCGCTTCAGCGGGACAGTGATTTTTTTCAAATTCTAACAAAACTGTGGTGTAGGAAATTGTCCAGTCGCGCAAGCCGTCTGGTGGCATTTTTTCTAAGCGGTCGATGATCGCGCGACTCATCAGAAATGCATGCTCATCTGCGGCACCAGCGAATTGTAGCAACCACGCATCTGGTCCGTAACGAAAGTGATGAAACATCTGCATAAGAGTAGCGCGAACAACTTTGGATGCCGTCATCACAATGGCAAGAAAAAATCATGTGTCTTCATTTTCTTCTTTTAGCTTAATCGTAAGCTGTTAGGATGGCGTGCGAAATGAACGAAGAAAATAATCCTTATCAGTCGCCAAGTCTTTCCTCAATGCACCCGCAAATTTCTTCGGAGCCGTTGGAAGTGATTCCTGTTGGCAAAGGTTTGCGCTTCGCAAATTATTTGATCGATATGATTGTCGCGCAGTTAGCTATTGGTTTTATGATCGGCATATTCGCGGTGGTGATTTTGGGTGATGGATCGGAGGAATTTCTGAATAGCCCCTTACTCAATTTGGCTCTCTTTCTTTGCTTACCCATCTATTACATTTTGATGGAAGGGATTTTTGGGCGCACGCTGGGCAAGCTGATCACGGGCACAGTCGTGGTCGATGGCTTTGGCAATAAACCATCATTCGGAAAAATTATCGGTCGTAGCTTTGCACGTTTGATTCCCTTTGAAGCATTTTCGTTTCTCGGTTCTACTGGTCGCGGATGGCACGACAGTCTCACCGATACTTATGTGGTAAAAAGCCGCTGATTATTTTTTCTGACGCAGCTGCTCTAGTCGGCTTAGCGGTTTTTCTGCAGGTGCAGCTGCTGGCGCTGCGGCAGTTGCTGCGGCAGGTGCTGCTGCTTTCGGTGCTTCAGCTGGTTTTGCTGCGGCAATGACGAGTGGTGCATCGATGCGCAATGCTCCGCCATTGGCGAGTTGATGCAGGATTTTTTGCCCATTGAACGGCACTAACACTTTACAGAAAAGACTTTGGTGCTTGCCAACGGTGGCATCTGCGGCAACGGCTAACGAAAAGGTAATTTCTTTTGCTTCTTTATTAAACGTCAACGGAGTGGATGTCACACCGTGTGGCAGTCCAATGAGTTCCGCTGTGGCATCGCCTTCGAATGGTGTGGTGACATCTACTTTTACCAAGAGCGGCGTTGGTTTGTTTGGCTCGGTGGCACCCATGGCAATGTTCATGCCGAGGTAGGGTTCGGCGATCGTGAGAGTGGCGAGTTGTGAGGAAACGAGCACGGGTCCTTTTGGTGTATTGGCTTCAGCAAGAATGACGATTGGCCATTGGCCCGGCGCGGCTTCTGTGCTGGCGTTAATTTCATAGATGACTTCGCTGGCACCCTTTGGCATATCAACGCTGACGGGTGCTCCGATTCCTGGTGGTGCCCAGAGAAAACGTAGGGAAAAAGCATCGTCATAGCCTGCTGCTCTGGTGGCTTTGATTTTGAGCGCTAAGGTGCCATTTTTCACAATCGGCGTGGCGGGTTGCTCGAGGTCGATGCGAAAGGGAGCCTCTTCTGTGACCGCCATGCTGATGCGATCAACGGAAGTGCCGTGGTAACTTCCTTGGTTGTTGATGTCCACATGCTCGATGCGTTCGGTAAGTGCTCCTGTCAATCCAGCGGGCGCGCCTTCACCGGCTGTGAGGGCAAAGGAATAGAGTCCACCGGCGACAGGGGCGTCGGCAGCGGCCTCAAACAACACCGGAAACGAGGTGGCGTTTTTCGGGACTTTCGGCGCGATCATTGTCATACCGGCGGGTAGTGATGCAGCGCTCAAGGTCAGCTCGCAGCCTACGTTTTCGCGAGTGAAATTTACCACTGTCGCATAACGATTGCCACGCGCTGGGGTGATCATTTTCCACTTTTGTGTTTGCACTCGTTCCACGGTGGGTAGTCCCGCTGAAATCGCGGGTGCCTTGGCGGCAATTTCGATCCGATAAGTAAAATCACTTTGTCCGTTGAGTAATTTATCGAACACTTCGATTGAGTATTCGCCATCAGCAGGGCATGCCCAAGCAAGTGAGCTATCGAGATTCCCTTGATCGTCGTTGCTGGCTATTTTTTTACCATCGGCACCACGCAGAACCATCACAGAATCGAGCGGTGATCGCAGGCTAAGTGCGAGAACTTTAATCGTGAGTTGCTGATCTTTTTTTGCGGTAAAACGAAACCAATCGTGGTCTTTTTTTTCGGAAATAATGCCCTGTGCGGCAGCTGGGATGACAGGCAATACAGTGGCAGTTTTGCCATCGTTGTTCGGCTCGCTTTCGTTAGCATATGCCATCGGGCTAAGTGCGATCCAGTTCGGTGAGGGGGATGAAATGCCATCCACTACCGCAAAGACCGGGTAGGGATTGGGGCCACTGGTTGGCAGGGTGATCGATTGCTTGATCGGGCCCGATGGATCGCCGATGAAAGTAAATTCTATCGTTTCACCAGGCTTGGCACCGGTGGGGAAAATGGCGGAAGGGCGCGGAGCACTGCTCACATGCAATCGATAGTGGCTACCATCACTGCCCTCGTAGGCGGCCTCTCGTACCACAATACGATAGTCGCCGTCTTCTGGCGCGATGCACGAGGCAAAGCAATCTGTGCGCAGTAATGGTGTGTCATCATTGGCGGAAAGTTCAAAACGCTTTGGGTCAAGAATCGCGACATAGACATCGAACATTTCCTTTCCTAGTCGGATCGCTTCGACTTCCGCAGTCAAGCGCTGACCTTTTTTCATACTACAAACATAGTAGTCTTCATCCTCCAATTTCACCACCCCGTGGATGGTGCTATTGAGCGGCACGGATTGTGGCTTGTCAAATTGACTGTTAGGTTCTGCCTCGGCGATAAGCGGGAACTGACCGATCATGAACAAACGCATTTCAGAAATGCCGCCAGCAGTGCGCACACGGACTTGATGTTCTCCTAGCGGAGCATCGGCAGCAATCGTCGCCTTGGCGGTGAAATGTTTCGGGTCGATTACCTGAAAGCCAGTTATTGTTAGGCCGGGACGATAGAGGATGATCTCTTGCACATCGCTCAATCGGTCGCCATAAAAGTGAAGATCTACTTGTGTGCCACGCTGTCCGCCACGCGGTTCTACTACAGATAATGCCGGGCTAAACGCATGGGCCGTTTGGCAAGCCAACAACAGAGCGAGTAGTTTTGTGATCATACGACTCAGGCTTTTTTCGAGAGAATTTCCTCAAGAATTCGTCCTCCTTGGCAGATTTCAATCGGGCGATTCCCCGGTGCCATCAGCTCTTTGTCAGCGTTGATGCCGATTTGGTTATAGATCGTCGTTGCTAGGTCAGCCACCGTTACAGGGTCGTTTTCTGGTTCGCCGCCTAGAGCATCAGAGCTACCATAGACCATGCCGCCTTTGACACCGCCGCCTGCGAGCATCGTCGAGAATACCCGTGGCCAGTGGTCGCGACCACCCGTTGGATTGATCTTAGGAGTGCGTCCAAATTCTGAAGTCACCATGACCAAGGTCGAGTCTAACAAACCACGACGATCGAGATCACGAATCAATGCCGCGATCGCTTGGTCGACGGGAGGCATGTTGCCTTGAATTCCAGCTTTCAGGTTGTCGTGATGATCCCATGAGCCAACAGTGAGCGAAACGAAACGCACACCACTTTCTACCAAGCGCCGCGCTAAAATCATCCGTTGTCCTGCCTGAGTGCGACCATATTCATCGCGCAGTGCGGCGGGCTCGGCTTCTAAATTAAACGCCTCGCGCGCTTGCTGTGAAGAAATTAATTTATACGCGTGCTGGTAAAACGCGTCCATCGAATCGAGTTCGTCAGATTTTTCGATCGAACGAAAATGATGATCTACCGTTTCTAACAACGAGCGACGTCGCGCAAAACGTTCATCGCTAATGCCCTCTGGTAAATTCAAATCGCGCACTTTAAAATTGCTCTGCGCTGGATCCGCGCCCAGAGCGAAAGGCCCGAAAGCCGAGCTGAGATAGCCAGAGTTGGCATATTCATTCGGCACGGAAGGGACGCAAACATACGGAGGAAGATTGTTTTTAGGGCCGAGTTCATGCGAGATCACCGAGCCGATCGATGGGTATTCCAACGCAGGAGACGGACGATAGCCCGTGAACATATTATGCGTGCCGCGTTCATGGGCCGCTTCACCGTGGGTCATCGAGCGAATGATGGTAACTTTATCAGCGATCTGCGCGGTGTGTTTCATGAATTCGCCAAACTGAACGCCGGGAATTTTTGTGTCGATCGCGCCAAATGGCCCACGGTATTCTGAGGGTGCAAGCGGCTTGGGATCGAACGATTCCTGATGAGCTAGACCACCTGGAAGAAAGATATGAATGATTCCTTTGGCGACGCCTTCTTTGGTTTCATAAAACTTCTGATCAGCCATCGCTTTATGTTGCAAAAATCCTGGCAAGCTCAGTCCAAGCCCGCCGAGCAAGCCGACATAAAAAAATTCACGACGAGAAGAATAACGTTCTAACGGATTTCCAGGGCAGGTTGGTTTCATGGCTTTAGGTGGGTATTCTACGATAAATTACAGCGAATGCAATCAAACAAGTAAATAACGGAGGTGTTTCATGCAAATCTTTCAGAAAAAATTGACGGCTTGCATCGGCGAAAATTTCTGGGATGTTAGGCAACGTCAGCGCTTGTAACATGATTGGCACTGACTCTGCTATATTCGTTTTAGATTCACCGTGAAATATTATGCGCCCTAGCATCGTTCCTTTCCTACTCACGCTCACTTTCCTGCCGCTCGTTGGCGGGGGACAAACGCAAGATGCTGCCAAAAAAGAAGAAAAACGCACTCTTCGTTTTCTGCCCTGCGGAGATATGCCGCCCTTCCGTCAGGAAATCCGCGATGGTGTGCGTTACGAGCTGGAAGCCGAGCCTGGTAGCGTGCCGCCCTATCAGATTCAAGTGCCACTGGGGGAAGACAAAATGCTGAATACCACCTTGACTCTGGGATCGTTGTCAGAGCGTTTGAAATTGCCCACAGGGCCGTTGCGCTTGCCGATTCTGCAAAAGTCTGGTGAATTATGGAAACCTTGGCATGAAGTCACCCTGCCGGAGAAAGGCGATGTGATGGTGTTTTTATGGCGCGATCCCAAATTGAAAACGTGGGAGTCTGCGCGCTCAATGATGCTCGGTGATGGTCTGGATGTTTTCCCCTCTGGCAGCCTGCGTTTGGTGAATCTGCTACCCACGCTAACGCGATTTGTTTTTCCCGGAAAAACCATTGAATTGCATTCGGGAGAATCAAAGATTGAGATTCCTGCTTTGGCTACCTTGCCGGTGCAAATTTCCTTGCAAGATGCCTCCGGAAATTGGCAAATTATCTACCAAAGTGCGATTACCCAAAACCCCGGCGAACGTGGGCAAGTGATTCTCTATCGCGCTGATGGCATCGATCCACGCAGCCCTGTGAAAGTGCTCCCCCTCCGCGAACGAGCACCTGACCCGCCGCCGGTGAAGAAGTGAGAATTACAGATTTTTCTTGCAGATTCTTTCGACTCTACGCTGCATCTGAAATAATTCTGATCGCTTCCCCGTATTGGTAAGTTCTATGAAATGGCTCACTGTGATTGGAACTACTATGTTTATCGTATCTTCTGCTATGGCAGATGTGAAGTTGCCTGCGATTTTCTCTGATGGTGCGGTGTTGCAGCGTGACCGCGCAGTGGCAGTTTGGGGCTGGGCCGCGGCGGGGAAAAAAATCACGGTGTCTTTTGGTGATCAAAAGATCGAGACGATCACTACGACCGATGGCACATGGAAAGTCCAACTCGCGGCGATGGCTGCGTCGGATGTTTCACGGGAGCTGAAAGTTGCCGAAGTTGGCGCCAATGAAATCGTGGTCAAAGATGTTCTCGTCGGCGAAGTCTGGTTGGCCAGTGGTCAATCGAATATGGAATGGACAGTGAATAGTGCGCGGGCAGAGGACAAAGCGCTCGCCGCTACTCCGTTGCCCAATTTACGCATGATCACGGTACCGAAAAAAGTGACCCACGCTCGGCAAGATGATGTCGTCGCAAAATGGGCTCAGGCAACTCCCGAAAACGTGATGTCTTTCTCTGCGGTGGGATATTTCTTTGGTCGGAATTTGTTAGAGAATGTGCATGTGCCGATCGGGATTATCAATAGTTCATGGGGCGGCACACGGATTGATCCTTGGCTGGCGGACGAAGGTTTTACCGACGTTCCTGAACTAGCAGAAATGGCGAAAAATCGCGCGTCGCGTCTGCCTGGACAATCGGCATATGAGCAACTTTTTGCCGCCCATTTGGCCGCGACGCGCCAGTGGTGCGATGACGCGCAAAAAGCTTCCGAGCAAAAGAAAGCATCGCCGCCGCAACCTGCGACGTTGCCATTGCTTGGCTTGCAAGGCGAGACCGGCATGTATCAGGCAATGATCCACCCGCTCACCGCTTATGGAGTCAGAGGATTCATCTGGTATCAAGGGGAGAGCAACAACGGCGAGGGCATACTTTATTACCAAAAAATGCGCGTCTTGATCAATGGCTGGCGCAAGCAGTTTGCGGTGCCTGATGCCCCCTTTCTTTTCGTGCAACTCGCTCCCTATCGCTACAACAATACGGGACTTCCTGAAATTTGGACAGCGCAACAAAAGGCGCTTTCAATCCCTAATACTGGCATGGCAGTGATTAACGACATTGGCAACATCGGCGATATTCATCCGACCAATAAATCAGAAGTTGGCCGGCGATTGGCGCTGTGGGCGCTCGACGGCACCTACGGCATCAAGCAGAAAGAAGTCAGTGGACCTTTGTATCAAGCGTATAAAATCGATGGCAAAAAAATTCTGATTGCTTTTACGCACACTGGTTCAGGTTTAGCCACCCGTGATCAAGCCGCGCCGAGTTTGTTTGAAATTGCTGGCAGCGATGGAGTATTTCAACCAGCCACCGCAGAAATTACTGCTGATAAAAAATTCATTTCACTTAGTGCTGAAAATGTCGCTGAGCCATTCCAAGCGCGTTTTGCCTGGTCGGAAACCGCTTTGCCGAATCTCATCAATCAAGAAGGTCTGCCCGCTGCTGCTTTTCATACCCATTGGCCCGATGATCCGACGATAGGAAAAAATGTTAGCTTGAACAAACCGTTCGTTTCGTCGCACGAAAATAAATTCGGTTGGAATACCGGCGTAACCGATGGCATTTATGGAGACAGCGCGCCGCAAGCTTATGCGACTAGTTTGGATCCAGCCTTTCCCAAGTATGTCATCGTAGATCTCGGCGCTGTGGAATCGATTGCGTTGGTGCGTTATGGAGTGCCCAAAGTCGGTTCTACGAAAACCATCGCAATTTCTGTTAGTGTCGATGGCAAAGAGTTTGAGGAAATTGGTCGTCATGATTTTGCTCCTCTTACCAATGCTCGTAGCGAGATACGCTTGACACCGAAACAAGCACGTTATGTGCGTGCTTCGTTTGTGGCGCAACATGAGAAACAAATGGATAATTATGATATCAACTTTGGCTTCCTTTCAGAACTAGAAGCATTTGCGCCCGCGAAGAAAAACTAACATGTTTCATCGTCGATTGCTTTTGCTGCTCGTTTGCCTCTGCGACATCCATGCGCCGCTGCCAGCGCGCGCAAGTCAGATGATCGTGCAGTCGTTCACCAAAGAATATGCAGTGATCGATGATGGTAAAAGTTATATGCCGCTCGGTTGGCGCAAGTGGGAAGGGGAAGATGAGAGCGATGATGCGATGGAAGCGTTAGGTTACCGGCGGACTACATTTTTGTATAAAATGGAAGTCGCCATCGTCATTCCCATCCTGCTCGGGATCCTTGTAAAACTTGTGCGTCGCGCTGCGAAAAAAGCATCGCAGTAATCATCACTACGGGCAGTGAATTTCCTAACAACTATTTCGCTCACGCTTCAAGTGCCACAAAATGTTTGTAATACCCGTTCTTGCGGCAGGGGAGCATTTTCCCAGTGACTGAATTCTGGAATTTCCTGATAGGGGTTGCGTAGTGCCTGAATGGCTTCTTGAAATGGTGTTAGGTCTCCTTGATACGCAGCTTGGATCACAGCCTCGATGCGATGGTTGCGCGGAATGCGCAC
>CAIRGO010000170.1 GCA_903878115.1 Akkermansiaceae bacterium
CAACCACGCATGCAACGACCAAACGCCCCATCGAGTCACTGCTATAAAATGAAATAAACAGACACTGGATCAACAACAGCGTGAAAGCCGTGATCAAAAGTAAACTGCCGCGAAATCCCTGCTCTTCCGCAATGACCGCAAAAATGAAATCGTTATGAGCCGTTTTCCAAGGAATGTAGCGCTTGGCATGCAGCGATCCTTTTTCCGAGGGGGCATTCCAGCCAATGCCTGTCCATCCAGCTTTGCCAACTGCCATCGATACATAATAGGGGGCATAGGCATTTCCCGCAATGTCCACAGGCTTTTCATTCATCATATCAAGGTATAACTTGATCCGCTCTGGCCCCCTCTCAGAAACCGCTGGCAGTGCCACCAAATAAATCAACGGCACAATTCCCAATCCTAAAATCGCCATCAGGGTAAGATATCGAAACGGCACACCGCCGATGATGAGTGCCACAATCGCCACCGGAATCCAGACCATGGCAGAACCCATATCGCCCATTTTCATCACCATCAGGAAAGGCAAACCTGAGAATGCGCCTATTAATCCGATCCTAACAAAAGGAGCCCCTAACCATCGATGTAGTTTAGGCAAATCTTGTAACGCCCAAGCGATCATCAACACACCGGAGATTACGCCAAGTTGAGCTGGCTGAAAGATAATCGGTCCCAGATGCAACTGGTGAACTTCTTCATCACTACCCATCACCATCGCCATAAAAACGAGACTTACTGCATAGATCGGTATCGCTAACCACCGAATCCACCGATAATCCACCAAGGCAGTGATAAAATAGATCACCGAACCGATGACAATCCAGTCTTTCTGCTTATCCGCAAAAATCGCCCCTCCCCCGTCCAAATGACGAGCTGAACTTTCAATGGCATAAACACCAAAAATCAGCAAACCATACATCGTGATGACCAGCACCCAATTCATTCCTAATAATTTGCGTAAAATGGGTGACATGTGAAATACAACGGTAGGGGCGGAAATTGCCTTAAATTCAACTGAGTTGCAAGACTGTCTTATGAAAAATTAGCTCTTAGCCGCCCATTCGAATTGAGGTGGGCGTTTTTTTCGAAAAAAATTGCAAAATTCATCAACTTTCCTTCTTGACATTCACTCCATTTTGCCCAAGCATCCGCGCCCCAACCACAATTAGAACCAACTTATAACCAATCAATAGCAGCATGCGCGGTATTACTCTCAAGAAAGGCGAACCGGTAGATCGGGCCCTCAAACGTCTCAAAACAAAACTCGATGCCGAGGGAATTCTCGAGGAGATTCGCCGTCGTCGTTCTTTCGAGACACCTACAGACCGTGAAAAACGCAAACTGCGCACGTCTTCAAAACGCAACAAACTTCGCTGGCGCTTCTCGCATGATAAGCCAACTCTGATCCTCGACGAAGCTGTCGATTGATTCTCACTGGTTTGATTCACAATAAAAAAAGGCATCCTCTAAGGATGCCTTTTTTGTGATCTATTCCTATGTTTGTGAGACTAAGGGAAATGCGGAAAATCAGCAACTTGCTGCAAACGAATGCCATACATTGCCGCAATTTCAGGTGCATGTGATTCATCATAGGAATCACGAAAGTAGATTTCCTTAACGCCATAGGCGCAAAGTGTTTGCATGCAGGCAGTGCATGGCATCGTAGTCGTCGCTACAATTTTTGCTTCTCCGCGCTTGAATAGGCTACAAAGATTCACCTCCGCGTGGAGCATGTAACGCTGGCGCTTTTCACGATCCTCCCAAAATCCAGCAGGAGCAACAAATCCAGGTGCTAGACCATTGTAGGCCGTTGCAATGACGCGATTGTCATGATCAAGCGCTGCTGCTCCAACTTTGCGAAAAGGATCCTCAGAGCGCAGGCTAGCCACATGAGCTAGTGCCATGGCATACTGAGGAATCGATATTCGCTCCTTGGACATGATCGCAGCCGTAGATCAACCGCATCCGCAACCACCGCCGCCGCCACCACCGCAGCAACCGCCGCCTTGGGCTTGAGCAAAATCGTCGGCAGTAGGAACACGGCCTAACTCAAGCGTCATGCCGATATACTTACCGATAGAACGTTGTAAAGTTTCGAGTTCACGCTGAGCTTCGAGGAAATTACGCGCCACGTCATTGGCAAGCAATGCGTCACGTGCAGATTCAAAATCACCAATTTCACGACTGCTAAGCTCAATGCCAGCACTTTGTTTTTGGTGCAATTCTTCGCCACGCTCATTCACAGTTTGGTATTGCAAACGTGCAGCATCATCATCGAGGAATGCTTCCACTCGCCCAGTGAGTTGTTTAAATGTAGCATCGCCCACAATCGTGGCGCAAAGTTCTTTGGTTTTCACCATCACAACGGAGTCTTCGGTTAACATCGACATGCCCCTTCCATAATACCGACTTCAGAGTTTGACAAGTGATTGATGAAAAAAAATCGAGATTCTCCAAAATCCCGCTTGCTCGGATGTGCTTACGCTCTTTAGACTAGCCTCGCACTCGCTCCGATCTCCGCCTGTGCATCCTACAATATCATGTCCAAATACGCTGGTGAAGAAGTTCTTGTCGTCCCTCGCTCCCTGTTTGATGCACTGGGAGCATTCCATGGCATTAGCACGGAAAATATTGATACCGTCATCACGGGGTTACTAAATCCAGAAAATCATTTTTTTATGGATCGCGCTGCTGCCGAAGATGATCCATCGCACAAGCAGCTCATCCCTTATTGCGTTTTCCGCTGCGGCGATAAGATTCTCCACTACACACGCGGAAAGGCAGGTGGTGAAAGTCGTCTTCATGCAAAAATTTCCGTTGGCGTGGGTGGCCACATCAACCCCGTTGATACCGGAGATGGTCGCGTAGGCCCTGAAGCATACTTCGCTGCGGTTGCGCGTGAACTCGATGAAGAATTGGTTCTCCGTGGCCCACGGAATAGCCGCATCATCGCGTTACTCAACGACGATAGTAATCCCGTAGGTCAGGTGCATCTTGGCGTGGTTCACTTAGTCGATTTAGAAAATACCGATGCAACCTCGCGTGAAGATGCACTCACCGACCTAGGATTTACATCCCTAGCAGATCTGCGTGGTCCGCTTTTTGATCGACTGGAAACGTGGTCACAGCATTGCATTACTCATCTATCGGAGAATCCATACTGATCTCCTCAAAACATAACTTGGCTTGATTTTTTTGCGTGCGACGCGGATCAAAAATAGCGCCATTCATCGCGATGTAACCTCCTGGAGGCAAAGCGCTGCATGCACCAATCGCCATGCCGATATTGAATACGGCATCTGTGTTTTGAAAACGAACGGGCTGCATGGCCCTAGTGATGACAATGGTTTTATCGGGAATGGCGAGCAATCTTGTTGCAGTTTGCACCATGGTATCCGTCCCATGAGTGATGATAATATGAGAACAATTCAGCGCCGTCACGCAATCGTGAATCGCCGTGCGGTCCTCATCGGTTAGATCCAAGCTGTCTTTCGCCATGAGCTACTCCACGGCATAAGTAAACGATGGTTAAAAATTATCTAACACTTTTTTAACCTGGGGAGAACCAATTTGATACTCACTTTTGGCGTCAAAATATACCTTATCGATCGTGCCACCAGTCCCGATGAAATGAATATGCATGATGGAATTTCTTAAAAGATAGTTTTAACGCGGAGCAACAAAACGTTTTACTTCCATCATCATAAAGAGCGGAAATTCTTCTGCTGCCAAATGTTCCGCTTTACTGCGAGGACCGATTTGTGAACGCCGATGACTGCACAATTCGTCCATCCCCGTGACGGCAAGACCCGCTTTGGTGAGGGCCGTTATGTAGGCTGGCAATGGACGATGATAAAACATCGTCACTTCGCTATTTGCGCGACCTGGATGAGTCGTGATCGGAATGGTAAGAGCAGAACCGTATCGATCCATGCGTCGGTACTGAATTTTATTTTCTGCGTCCCAGCCCCAGTGAGAATGTTTTGGCATGCGAAAACATGGGTGCATAAAAACAATATAAGCGCGTCCTGTTGCTGTTAACGCGCTGGCGATATTGGCAAAAAGGCCATCAATTTCGGCAACATCATGCACGGCAAGTAAACAAGTAACCAGATCGTAACTGCCATCGGCCCACGATCCTGGATTGCTAGCATTGACCACCTCAAAGCTCAAGCGAACATCGGCACCAGCGCGTTTTTTGGCGGAGCCAATCAATTGCGGACTGGCATCCACGCCATGAACATAAGCAGCGCCTTGCTGAACTAACAATTTCCCTACAAATCCTTGCCCGCAGCAAACATCGCACACACGAGCTCCTTTCAATGGCTCCAAGCGATCTAACAAAGCAGGCATGATAACGTTTTTATGATAATCAGAACCAGCGTCGCCCACCATTTTATCATACCAATTGGCAACGACATCCCAGCCCTTTTCATTCTTTAATTCAATCGGCGCACGTTCACTGCCTGTAGTGGTTTTTTGCTTGCGCAGCGCAGGCACTGGTTTCGATGGCTTCATTTTATCCCAATATGGCTGCCCGCCCTTACGATTACTCGCGGGATCATTTGGTGTTCTGTTAGACTTCATATTTAGGTAGTAGGCAGTAGTGACAAGCAACATTTGTAATCGATTCGCCATCGATTAGCAATCTTTTCATCGAGCTCATAGCTCAGCATGGAATTCGTGATGAGCACTTGACCTTTACGAATAAAGACTGATAAATCATCGGCGTGCTAGCGTTTGTCCATGATTTTGATCCAGTGCTATTTGATATTTGGGGTCCGCTGAAATTGCGTTGGTACGGGCTATCGTATTTGATGGCCTTCGTCGTCGCATTTTTTCTACTGCGCTTCCTTTCTCGACGTGGCCAATGGGTGATTCCAGAAAGTAAAATCGGCGATTTCATTGCGATGCTGGCGATGTTCGGAGTATTTCTTGGCGGGCGTTTGGGTTATGTTTTTCTCTACATGGTGCCAGAATCTGGATGGGGCATTTTTGCCGAAGATCCATTGATTGCATTTAAAGTATGGGACGGAGGAATGGCCAGCCATGGCGGATTTCTGGGCGTGGCGATTTTTACTTGGGTCTATGCGCGGAAAAATAAACTATCTTGGTTAGGGATTGGTGATGGCATTTGCATCGTAGCACCACTGGGATTGCTGTTCGGACGTCTTGCCAATTTTGTCAATGGTGAACTGTATGGACGAGTCACATCGAACGTGCCGTGGGCGATAAAATTTCCTCAAGCATTGCATGAAGAAAGCTTTTTGACTCAACAAAACATCGTTGATGCATGCGCTGACAAGGCACCTGATTTCACGAAAATGGTAGACTCAAGTCAGGGATTGGAGGTCGCAGTAAGGGCATCGAGCGAAGTCAAACAAATCGCTGAACAGTATCTCACGGCGCGGCATCCCTCACAATTGTATGAGGGTGCGTTAGAAGGCGTAGTTCTATTTGCCGTGATGTGGTTTCTGCGCATGCGTTATCCCAAGGCCGCCAATGGAATGATCAGCGGAGTGTTTTTTATTCTCTATGGAATCTTTCGCACTGTAGTGGAGCAATTCCGGCAGCCTGACTCGGCGCTAATTTTTAACACTCTCACAAAAGGGCAATTTTTCTCGCTGTTCATGGTGCTAGCAGGCATTGCATTTTTGGTGCAAGCCAAGCGCAGCGCGACGACGAAAAACTAATAATTACTTGCTAGGAATGACCAAAGATTTGCCAATTGCTAAATTACTACCGCTTATTCCGTTTGCTCTCTGAATCGCCGAGACGCTTGTTTTGTAGCGAAGTGCTAGACCGTAAAGCGTGTCTCCTTTTTTAACTATCACCCGTGTCGATGGTGACGTCTTAGGCTTCACAGCAACTGGCTTTGGTTTCGGCTTGGTGGAGGCCACTGAAGTTTTTGGCTTCGGTTTAGGCGTCGTCGAGGAAACTGATGTTTTCGGCTTAGGAGTGGTACTGCTAACACTGCGGGTCGGTTCTATGCGAGCTAATTTAACTTCATGCGGAGGAGATGTTTTTGAAGTTCCACTTCCAGATCCGATCGGTGATAGATTGGCCGGAGGATTGTCATTGCCAGCCAGTAATCCTTGCTCATCTTGGGGAACGGGCGGCGGCGTTTTGCCACCGAATAGACCGCCACTTTTCCACCTCGATGGTGAGTCGGCCCATTCTTCCACATAATCACCACGGCTATTAAAAGGACCGTGGCCCGTAGGATTGTTTCCTGTATAACTTTTATTCTGGCCAGTGCATGATGGGAGAATGATGGACAAGGCGAGAGAACAAGGCAGCAAGGTGAGAGGACTGTAGAAGAAAGAGATAGGCGAACGCTTCATAAAGACTAGTTAGTAAAGACACGTGAAGTATTGGACAAAAATTCGGAACAATCAACTGCTGTTTTTACTTTTTTATCGAAGAACTATTCTACTCACCTAGTGGAGAAGAATTTTCTACTAGGAACCTAGTTGCTCACGATGCTTCACCACCTTCTCTGGCTTAGTGGCAGCAGCAGTGAAAATGCGGATTAACCGCCGAACATGCCTTTGACTTTACCCAGCAAACCGCCACCCAAACTCGAAAGGTCGGGTGTTTCGCCGCTCATTACTTGGTCAACCAGACCTTGGTAATCAGCAGGAACTTTTGATTTGATAAATTCACCCACGGCTTGAATCGCTTGCGTTGCCATTTCGTCGGATAGTCCGAGAGATGTCAATTTTGCTTTGAGTTCGTCCATGATTTGAGTTGATCTATGTTATATTAATTAAGTACCGGGAACAGGACTCGAACCTGCACAGATAAATCCACTTGAACCTAAACCAAGCGCGTCTACCAATTCCGCCATCCCGGCGCGCGATGAGTGTTGCGTTTATTTCGCATTCTTGCAAGAAGAGTTTGCAAAAAAATCACACAACACAAAAAACTGTTAGGCAAGAGCTAACAAGCGAGCTTTGAGCTGATCTTTGGTGACATTCGCCCCAACGATTTGATCTTTCACTTCGCCATCTTTGAAGAAGAGCAAGAAGGGAATCGACTTCACTCCGTATTGCACGGCGAGCTGCCGAGCATTATCGACATTGACTTTGCCGACTACGGCTTGGCCTTCTAGTTCCGTGGAAAGTTGATCAATGAGCGGTCCGATTGCTTTGCAAGGACCGCACCATTCTGCCCAAAAATCGACGAGAACAGGAAGGGAGGATTCGATGACTTCCGTTTGGAAGTTGGTTTCAGTTAGTTGATGTGCCATGCAGGTAAGATGTACGAGGAATCTAGAAACGTCAAGAGCTGCTCAGAAAATTTCCAAGCAGCTCTTATGAAGTAACAAACGCTAATAACTCAGATCGGAGCTAGAAACGACATTACAGCGAAATAAACGGCGCCAGCACCGATAAGAATGTTGATGATAGTGAGAACCATAATATTTTTTGTTAGAGAAAAAAGAAATTACTAATAAGAAAAATGATCAAAACAACTGATTCCAACCTTCCCAGATATTAACCGTTTGGGATTGGAAATACAGAACACCGCAAGCGGCGAGGAATCCAAAGATCGAGAGCACAACTGCTAATGTATCTGGTTTTTCCTCTTCTTCTTCGCCTTGGAATGTTGCCATTTGGGTGGCGGATACCGAACCAGATTTCAATGGTTGCGTTGGTGGCGCCAATTGAACGGTAGCTTTAGGAAGAGCGATGGTAGCGCCTGGTTTTGGAGCACTTGGAAGACCAACAGTTGGTGAAGCAGGATTCTGCAAAGGAGCTGTTTTTAACGCAATGGTAGGAGCGCCGCCAGGAATACCACTAGTGGTATTTAATTTGATTGTAGGCGCTGGTGCTGGACGAGCTGTAGGCGGGCCCGCAGTTTTAAGAGGAATCGTAGGCGCTGGGGCCGGAGCTTTAGAGGTAGCAGGATCTGTTGGAGCTAAAACTGGTGCTTTGGTTGCTGTAGGAACCGCTGGCGCTGGTGGCGCAGGAGCTGCTGGAACAGTTGCTGCAGCCGGAGGCACGGCGAGCGTCGGCGTGGGAGGCTTAGGAATGATCGGACCAGTTGGTGGCGCTACCGGAGCAGGCGCTACCGGAGCATCGCTTGCTTTGAGGGTAACACGAACTGTTTCCTTTTTAAGAGGAATACTGGATGTTTGCTTCGATGGAGTATTTTTGTCTTCACTCATGTGTGTGGGCCTTATGGTGTGTGTGCGAGAAAGGAAAACGAATATTGGCGAATTTGTCAAACATGGAAATTCATTTTTCGTAAGATTTTACGAAATACTCGCATTTACAATGTTTAGCGGAAACTTAGGGACAGTTGATTCACGAGTGTATTAAGCACATTTTGGTGAGCGGCATCCACTTCTTCGGCCTTGAGCGTGCGATCGGCAGCACGATAGCTGAAGCGATAGGCCATGGATTTTTTCGAAGAATCTAATTTCACACCAGTGGGATCGACAAAAACATCGAAGCAGTGAAAGTTCACTAACAATTTTTCATTGGCCTTTACAATCACCTTATTGATCGCAGCTGCGGTGACTCTGTTAGGGACTTCCATTGCAGCATCGCGTGTGGAACCAGGGAACTGCGGAAGCTCTTCCACTGCGGCACGGCGCGATAAAAGTTTGCGCAATTTGGCAAGATCCATTTCCAGCAGCCAGACGGGCGAAGAGAAATCCAGAGCACGCTCGCGTGAAGGCATCAAGCGCGCTGCCACACCTAAATTACTATCACCGCAAGTAACCTCACAACCTAACACAAAACCATCACGCTCACGCGGAGTAAATTGAATTTCACGACCGGGCAACAACGACGACAAGAGTGCTTTTAGGTCATAAATGTCAGCATCGTTCGCGTTGCCAGTCCATCCATCGGGAGCAACTGGTCCCGAGAGTAGGATCGCAAGATTCTCGGATTCAAGATCACGAGATTTGCCACCACCATTGTGACGAAAAACACGTCCCAATTCAAAGAATCGTAGTGCTTTGATGCCTTGACGAACATTTCTCTCGGCTGTTGAAACTAGGCCTGGTATGAGACTAGGACGTAAAATCGCATGGTCTTCGCTCAGTGGATGACTTACTTTTACTAAATCACCTTCTTGCAGTGGCCGCAGTGGAAAGGCATCGATCATCTGCTTTTCCGAAATCAGCTTGATCGTTTGCGCCTCATAATATCCTAGCGCGGCAAGCGAGCGGCGCAATGCCATATCAGTATCCGCAGCGGCATCAACTTCGCTAGCGGGAACAAATGTACCTTGCATACGCGACGGCACATTATCCAATCCATGGACCCGAGCGATTTCCTCAACAAGGTCAATGTGGCGTTGCAAATCGGCGCGAGTGCTAGGCACCGACCAGAGATTTTCTCCTGCAGAATACAAGCCGAGTCGCGTGAGGATATCTTCCGCATCTTCTAACGAAATACTCCCACCCATCAGCTGATTCATTTTATCAACATTCAATTCTACCTCGCCAGTCAGCACGGGAAGATCGCCCACGCATGCCGTGCCACCAACAACAGTGCCTCCGGCGATCTCGCAGATCAATTGAATCGCGCGGGCTGCCGCGGGTAATATTCCCTGAGGATTCACTCCACGCTCAAAACGATAGGATGAATCACTTGTTAGAATAAGATGACGAGCAGTAGCGCGCACGGCCGAGGGATCAAAGTAGGCAGACTCTAACAAAATGTCAGTAGTCGCCTCGCTCACTCCACTTTCATTTCCCCCCATCACGCCAGCGAGAGCAAGAGCGGAAGAAGTATCATCAGAAATCACTAAATCCTCTGCGCGCAATTCGTATTCACTGCCATTGAGTGCTGCAAATTTCTCGTTAGGCAATGCGTAACGCAGATGAAGTTTGACTCCTACTTTTTTAGCATCAAAAGCATGCAATGGTTGTCCCGTTTCGTGCAAAACAAAATTGGTAATATCCACGATGTTATTGATCGGACGCAAGCCAATGGAGAGCAAACGTTGCTTCAACCACTCTGGGCTTTCGGCGATGGTCACACCAGAAATTTTCGTTAGTGAATAAAATGGGCATGCGGCCGCAGCATCATTTTCAATCCAATCGGCATCGCGATGCAACTCAATCTCGGGCGTTTCCACTGGAATGACCGATTGCTTTAGCAACGCCGCCAACTCGAATGCTAAACCGCGATGACTGAGCAGATCTGGACGATTGGGAGTGACCTCCACTTCTAACAATACATCAGAGGCAAACAATTGCTTCACCGGAGTTCCCACTGCAGGATCACCCTCGAGAATTAACAATCCATCTACTTTATCGATCAGACCGATTTCAGATGCCGAACAAAGCATGCCCCTTGATTCCACGCTGCGCATTTTCGTTTCACCAATGGTGAATCCCGATGGCAGCGCCGCGCCAGGAAGTGCGCAAGGAACTTTATCTCCGACTTTATAATTCTGCGCACCGCAGACGATTTGTCGCAAAGTTCCCTCGCCAGCATCCACTTGCGTCACCTTCAAACGATCCGCATTCGGGTGTTGCACAGCTTCCATGATCTGCGCGACCACGATCTTTTCTGAGTTCACACCTTGGGTGTGTATGCCCTCAATTTCGATTCCTGCGAAGGTCAATAAATCGTCCAATTCCTGAACCGATTTACCACTAAGATCGATGTATTCACTCAACCAATTTAACGAGACATTCATACAATAAAAATTCTAACAAATTTAAGCAAACTGACGCAAAAAGCGCACATCATTTTCAATCAACAAGCGGATATCGCGAATCCCCCACTGGATCATCGCCAAGCGCTCTAAGCCCATGCCAAAGGCAAACCCAGTCACTTGCTCAGGATCATACTTACGATCACCGCGCGATTGGCAAACCGCCTCAAACACCGCAGGATCGACCATGCCGCAGCCAGCGACTTCAATCCATCGCGGCGCTTGCCCTTTGACTTCTAACTTCACATCAATCTCAAAACTGGGCTCGGTAAAAGGGAAAAAGTGCGGGCGAAAACGCACCGCTGTCTGCGCACCAAATAACTCGCGTAAGAACGCCTCGAGTGTGCCTTTCAAGTCAGGCAATGAGACATCGCGATCAACATACAACCCCTCCAACTGATGAAAGGCCGATAGATGCGTGCTATCGATTTCATCGCGTCGGTAGGCGGTTCCTGGCGCGATGATCCGCAGCGGCGGAATGGTTTTTTCCATCATCCGCACCTGCACCGAGGAAGTATGCGTGCGCAATAATTTTCCGGAGTCAAAATAAAACGTATCTTTCACATTCCGTGCCGGATGATCAGCAGGTGTATTCAGAGCATCGAAGCAATGAAATTCATCCTCAATCTCAGGACCATCCGCCAAGGCGAATCCCATGCGTCGCAAAATTCCCACTGCTCTTTCACGAAGCAAAGTCAAGGGATGCAGACCTCCCGTATGAAGTGCGCGGGCTGGCAAGGTAGCATCGATTCCTGCCACTGAGGCACGATCGGTAATGTTTTGCAGGGCCAATTGCTTCTCTTCCAGTGACGCAGTGATGGCAGCACGCGCGCCATTCAACAATTGACCAATTTCGACTTTTTGCTCTTTCGGAACGTCTTTCATCGCCATGGAAAGTGCTGTCAGCGAGCCTTTTTTGCCTAATGAAACCACACGAGCCTCATCAAGGCTGCGTTCATCGTTCGCGGCATGAATCATCGCCAGCGCTTCATTTTGTACTCGTAAAATCTCGTCTTTCATAATGAAATATCCGCGCTCCTTTAGCCTTAACAGGCGGAAAGGTCAAAGCAGACATTGCAAAATCATGATATTTTTCAGTAACCATCGGCTCTTAGGTAGTAAATCGATCATCGGAATCCTCAGTTTCCTTTGCTGCATGCATGGTTCTGCGCAGTTGACCAGTGTATTTCGCTCCGGAGAAAAAAGCGACCGACGCATTGATCGACTACCCGCATTATTCGTCGAAAAAGGCGAAGTTCCTAGCGCATTGCTTCCAGCTGGGCCATTTGAAACGACATGGACAGGAATACTCAAACTCTCCAAACGCCAACGTTTGATCTTCTCATTCGAGGGAGAAGGCGAAGCGATACTGACCATCGATGGTAAAGAAATTCTATCCGAAAAAGGAAAACTTGGCACGGCGCGATCAGCTCAGACACGCATCAATCCCGGCGACCATGAGTTTTCCCTGCAATACAAAAGCAGCGCAGATGGCTCCGCGCGCATACGCCTTTTTTGGGAAGAGACCAGCTTCCCGCGCCAATCAGTGCCACCCACGGTTTTCGCACGAACCGATGACGCTGAAACCACCGCCTCCATAGAACTACGCCGTGGGCGAGAACTTTTCGCAACCAGTCATTGCAGCAAATGTCATCAACCCGAGCAACTCGCAGGCGGCGATCCCATGCAGGAAATGTTAGAGATTGCACCACTGCTGATCAATGCGGGAAATCGACTCAATGAAACTTGGATTCGTCAATGGCTCACCGCCCCCGAATCATTGCGTCCAGGCACCACAATGCCCAGTATTTTTGATCGAACAAAACCTGAGACCGCGCAAAAAGTCGCCGATCTCGCGGCATTTCTTGCCACCATGAAAATCGGCGATGCCACTGCTGCTAGTGCGTCCTCAACCGAAGCACAAATCCTTGCAGGCGGTGCACATTTTCATCAACTCGGCTGTGCGGCCTGCCACAGCAAACCTGATCAATCCGAGCCTGACAGCGAACATCACCGCATTCCTCTCAACAATGTTGCGGCAAAATTTCAACCTGGTGCGCTTGCTGAATTTTTAAAAGATCCCAGCGCCTACGCTCCGCATCGTGGGATGCCGAATTTTCAGCTTAGCGATGAAGAACGCAGCACCCTCAGCGCCTATCTAACGGCAAAATCAAAACCTACCATTCCATCGCCCGTGGAAGGAAAAGGCGATGCTGCACGCGGTGCGGAACTCGCCAAAGCAAATCACTGCGGTTCATGCCACGCTGGTTTGCCGATGCCAGAAAAACTTACCGCAGCCTCCTTAGAAAAAATCTTCGCCGCAGATTGGGCCGCCAAGGGCTGTGTCGCAGCGCCAGAAAAACGCGGTGCCGCCCCAGTGCTTCATCTAACGGAAGCAGACAAAACAGCATTGATTGCTTTTTCAAAAATAGGCACAAGCTCACTCGCTCACAATGACAAAGCAGAAGCGGCAGAAAGGAAATTTCATTCACTTCGCTGCGATGCTTGTCACTCACGCGATGCCTCCCCTGCCCTACTTGACCTTACCCATTCTGAAACAAAATCACTGACCGCCCATATCGCCGGCGCTAATGAAAAACTTGATCAATCGCGTCCGCATTTTACCTTCATCGGAGAAATGCTTCAGGCCACCTTCACGCAATCGATCATCGCTGGCACTGTCAGCACGAAACCACGCCCATGGCTTGAGATGCGCATGCCAGCATTTTCCGCCCATGCTAATTCTCTAGCAGAAGGTTTCGCACGATTGCACGGCATCGATCCGAAAGAAAAATTTTCCTTCACTCTCGACCCCTCCAAAGTCGCCATCGGTGCTGACCTCGTTTCCGCAGACCGCGGCTTCGGTTGCACCACTTGTCACGGCGTAGGCGACATCAAACCAACCGCCGCTTTTGAAGTGCAAGGTCTCAACTTTACTCTAGCAAATCAACGGATTCGCCAAGAATGGTTCAGCCGTTGGATGGACAATCCTGTATCCGTCACTCCCAACACCAAGATGCCGCTATATGCTCCCAACGGACAATCCCCCAACCCCGCTCTCGGTGGCAAAGCCGCTGATCAATTCGATGCCATCTGGCATTACTTGCAATCATTGAAAAAGTAACACGCCTTATTGATTTACTATTAAAATAGTAGATCAATGACCACCGTTTTTTTCGGATAGATGCCACTCGATGAGTTCATCTAGCAAAATTTCTTCTACTCCATTCACGCAACGCCGGCATGATGACTCGGTTTTTAGACTTAGTAGTTGCTCACGTGCCGCACTCAAACGATCGGCTAGCTCACGGTAGCGAAATTTCCTGCGTCCACTATCTTTCGCCGATCGTAAAGCAGCAGCGACACCAGCGATCAGTGGCAAAGCAATTGGCAAAAATTTAAAAAAGAACACCACTAAAAAATTGGCGACACCATCTGGAACATGCAACGAAGTCCCTGTGATCTTACCGTGAACAGCCAGAGATCCTTTGTATAAAAACGCACCTAAGACAAATATCACGGCACAGGCAGAGGCAAGTTTTTGCACATTAGTCAGGCGATCAAATACGGGCGATGCTTCTTTTTGTTTTTGAATAAAATGATGGATTTGTCCTGTGTTAGCATCATCCAAGCGCTTTGCCACGTAGGAATTCCGCTCGCCCTGCCATGTCGTCAACTTGGACTCATTTTTCGCTATCGCTAACCCTGCACTAATGGCAAAACGACGCCATTCTTTTTTATGCCGAGTCACGGGAGGATTGAGCGGATCATTCAACCGGATCGAGCCAACCATCGAGCGCATCAATTCAACCGCGAAGCGCAATTGCATCCAACGATCATGCGTCTGACCACGACTGAGAGCACGCATTTTCGTCCATGCAATGGCGACGAGAATCCACTCAAACAATGCCAGACCCGCTACGATCTGAGCCGCCGCGAGCGAAGTGCCATGCAGTAATGCCGCTACTGCCGCTGTGATGGTAGCAAGTGCGTGAAGCCAAATCGCTTTCACCACCGCATTACGAAAACGTTTCGAATGATCAGTCGCTTGATGATCCATGGCTGCAAATTGTTGTTGCGAATCTAATGCTGGATCGAGTTTCAGTTGGAGCATGATTTTTTGACCTTCATCATTTTCGATGAAAAGTTTCTCCATGCGAAGTTCCTCGATGAAGCCACTATCGGGTCGGCATAACATCAGTGGCATTTGCATTTTCCCCGCTTGCTCGACCATTTCAGCAGTACCTCCTAGACCGCGCGCCGCATTTCCATCCCAAACTGCGAGCAAAACATCAGCGGCCTCCATCACTTGAATCCCTGCATCATAATAACATTCCGGATCAACCTGCGTTCCGTTAACGAGCCGATAGCTCCAACCATCTACCCGCTCTCCGCCTTGCGTATAGCACCAAGTGCGGACTGCCAATCATCGTCGCGAAATGTGCCATCGCTCTCAAAAAAATCTGCGGCAAACCCTTCACGCAAACAAACGCTACCCTTTTCATCAAGCGTCACCGGTTTCGGCAAGACGATGTGAACAGGAATTTGCAGTTGTTCTGCTACTTAGATCGATAATAAATCAGCACCATACGCGGCACTAACAAAAAGATGAACCTCACCGTAACTCGCAGAAATTTTTTCCTGCAAGCCTGATAACGCCACTTGGATACCCGCGCGCACTAAGTCCGGCCGAGCAAGCGAGCGATGGCCAGAAAAGCCGACTATCCAAACAGGCTTTATGGTTTTGGGAATGTATCTTGCCAAGTATGCAGTTCAAAACCAGCACCGATACCGCCGATTTCCTTCAATAATTCCTCACATCGCGTGCGCCATTTGGCATAATCAGGAGCAGCACGCACCTCATCGCGCGTCTGTGGAAAAACCAAATAAGTCACTTTTAAATCCGATACAGGTCGGTTGTAGGGCGTCGCTTTGTTGTTCAGCTCCTTCGCCATGCGCAATGATGCTTCGCCGACTTTGTATGTCGGACCACCATCACCAACAATCGCTGGGTAAATTTTATTTTCATGAATCACTACCGCGTAATCACCAATGCGTGGCGCATAAGCATCGGTAGAATTTGTTAGTAAATTCACAGGAATCACAATGTAAGGATCATGTTCAGCAATCAAAAAACTACGCGCCTTCATGTCAGCGATGCCTTTGTTTAGATAGACGATGCGATCTTTCAACCAGGCTTTACGTGCTGCTGTTGTCGCAGCGTCCGCGAGTTCCGTATTAGCCGTAGCGATGCGTTTTTCCCATCCTGCAATCATCGGATTTGCGACCACACCTTGTTTTTTCCAACCGTAGCTGGTAAACGGTTGGTAGTTCGCGGACTCCACTATCGCAGCGGGCATCGCAGCCAAACGATCTCCATCAGAACCATCCGAGACAACATCCATTTCGGATTGCATTAAAAACACCTTCCGCGAGGTATCAGGATCACTCAAGTAAAGCATGGTCTCGAGGTCATAAAAATTATGTTTGCTGAGCAATTCATTTAGCTTCGTTGCGTCACTTTTGATGCGTGTGACTTTATTCGCGTAGATCGATTGATAAAAGGGCGAGACTTTCGACTTCTCTAACAATTTAGCTAACTTCGGGATGATCACATCAATCTTCGGATTGACTTTTTTCAACTCATCCACCGTGGTCGAGGCCTTTGGCAATTTAATCGTCAAGCGATATTCAGCCTTATAACTTTCCTTCGCGATTCGCTCGATCGATGCGATATCGCCTTTATCGATCGTAACATCTGACTTAAAAGGAATGCCGCTTCGGAGCATGGTCACATCACCACCCGAACTCGCGGTTTGCTCATCAATCTGTGGAATGGCGGGATCCGGGACGGTCTGCGATTTTTTAATTTCTTCGATTCTCTTCGCATACTCTTCCTCTAATTCCGCCCGCAAGCGATCTTCGATTTGACGTTGCAAATCGGCGTCATCTTGAGAACTTGGAGTTTTCGGCGCGCGTAATGCCAATAAGGATTTTTTGATTTTTCCCGCGAGTGGCGAAAATAAAATTGCTGTGCCCATGAGCATTGCACAAATCAAGGTGATCCACCCCCAAGGCGCGCCTCGCTTGTGTTGCCGGGCTTTTACACCTTCAAAAATGTTTGGGGTATCACTCATCGGCAGCGATCTTAGCGGATTAATCGCCACACATCAAATTCAAATCGCGGCGATTTAGGAACTATTGAATCAGTCCATCTGCCGTTTCTTGGATCAAGCGCAATTGACCGCAGGCGGCTTCGATGTCATGACCTTTTTCAAGTCGTAGTGTCGCGGTGACACCCGCATTTGTCAGCACATTTCTAAATGCTTGGCAATGCGTGATCTCGGGTCGTTTCCACGGCAACCCTTCAACAGTATTATAGGGGATCAAATTCACCTTGGCATGCAAACTACGGGCATGGGTAGCGAGAATGCGTGCTTGTTCTAACTGATCATTGACTCCTTCGATCAAAATATATTCTAACGTTAAGTGCTGTTTTTTGTTAGCGTTCCACTCATGCAGGGCATCGAACAACATCGCTGTTGGATACTTTTTATTTACCGGCATGATTTGATTGCGCACTTCATCGGTAGCTCCGTGGAGGGAAATCGCTAAACGAATTTGCCGCGGATGCTGGGACAATTCTTTGATTTGAGGAACTAAGCCAGAAGTGGAAATCGTTAGATGACGTGCCCCTAAATTCAATCCCCATGGAGAAGTAATGAGCTCAATTGCTTGCAATAAGTTTTTAAGATTCGCCAGTGGTTCACCCATGCCCATGAACACCAAATTATCAATGCGGTCTTTGGCGAGCATTTCCGTCTGCAATACCTGCGCAGCAATCTCAGCGGCACTTAAATTACGGGCAAAACCTGCTAGACCAGAAGCGCAAAATTTGCAGCCATAGGCACAGCCGACTTGTGACGAAACACAAAGCGTCAAGCGATCCGCCCGACCACCATAGAGTGCTGGGTTTGCTGGGATCAGTACACTCTCGATGTAACGCGAATCGTGAAGTTTATACAACATCTTGCGCGTGGTATCAGTCGATCCTAAATCGCGTGCTGCTAGCAGTGGATATAGGGAAAAATTTTCCGTCAGATACTGGCGTAATGCTTTCGGCAAATTGCTCATCAACTCGATCGACTCTGGGCGTTTTTTCCAGACCCAATCGAGGATTTGATCAGCCCGATAGGCCGGTTGACCATGGGCGACTAAATGCTCGGTAAGTTCTTCTTTAGTTAAACCAGTAAGTGATGGTAGCATGTTGATAAAGATTGAAGGATTAACCACAAAAGGCGGTTCGATTGCGCAGGATAGAATTACCCATGGCCGCAGGTTGACAAATCTGCTCGATCATGTGTTGCCAATGCTCATGACCAGCGAGAATCTCGACCTCGATGCGTAAAAACCACACAGGCACATCGTCCGTCGCTGCGCGAGGATAGCGCACGGCATCTTTTTCGGTGGTGACGATCATCTGCACATCGCGCTCCAAGCAGCGTGTGGTGAAACGCTCGATCTCACGACGCGAAAATCGATGGTGATCGGAAAAACGTTTTTTCACTTCAATCACCGCTCCAAGTTTTACTAACGAATTTTCAAAATTTTCCGGCACAGCAATTCCAGACAATGCCGCAATGTGTTTGCCCTCGAGATAATCTAACGGTTTTCTCTCAAACGTTGTGATATTTTCCAAAAACTTAGGACCGTGCGTTGTAGTGATAATCGGTGCCACTCGATTGTAACGGCGTATTTTTTTGATCAACGCCGCATGGTCCGAACCATCTGATTTGGTCAGGATGATAAAATGAGCGCGACACAGATTTTTTTTCGGTTCGCGCAAGGTACCAGCTGGCAACATCGCTCCCGTGCCAAACGGCGCATTCGCATCTACCAGCACGATGTCAATGCCGCGCGAAAGCCGCAGATACTGAAATCCATCATCCAAGATCAAGGTATCTGCTTCTAATTGCGAAATCGCAAAACGTGCGGATTTGACGCGATCACGATCAACCAATACCGATACCCCATCAAGATTTTTCGCCAACATGAATGGCTCATCTCCGGCGAACTGCGAATCGAGCAATATCGCCCGTCCCGTAGAAACAATTTTTGGAATTTCATCGGCCTCGAGTTTTTTCCCGTTGTTGGAATCCCATTTCTGCACATCGGCAAGCGCTTTGCTTTTATAACCTCGCGAGAGAATGGCAATCTTACGCTGCCGATCGCGCAGAGTTTTGGCTAACAACTCCACAACGGGTGTTTTTCCCGTGCCACCGACAGTGATATTCCCCACAGAAATGATCAGCGTGCCCATGTGGAAACGCTCTTTATAATCATGAAAGAAAATGTATTTTCGCAATTGAATCACCGCACGATAAATACCCGATAACGCCCG
>CAIRGO010000171.1 GCA_903878115.1 Akkermansiaceae bacterium
CGCCGAGAAATACGATCTCCGTGGCTCCGCTTTCTTTTACCTCGCGTAGAACGCTCTGGAGTGCAGGGAGATTGGCGTGGATGTCAGTGAGTAGTGCGATTTTTTTCATGTGGAAAAAACTATACAGTGAAAGATTTACTTTGTCGACCCACCCACCCGTAGTTGTGTCATAGTTCGAATGATTCTACTTATTGACTGGATAATGGATGCGATAGTTTTGCCTCATGAAGAAATTATTGCCCCTCGTATCGTAATACCCGGAAAAATTGGAGGTCGCCGGCAAAACTTATTTTCCGTATAGCGCTTGTGCTCGTACCTTCTTGTTTGTGGGTGACGTTGTAGTCTGGTCGCACCATCCTCACCTACAGATCATTCATGGCGTCAAAGCCATGGAGAATGAACGCGACAAGAAAGCTGGGAAAGCCTACGCCACGCCCTTTGACGGCAAGCTTTGTTCAGAGGAATTCAAAGAATTCCTAGACAACTGGTCTGGCGTTCTCGATGCGTGCGCAGCAGACAAAAGGCCGGACGCATTTGGTCTGAAAATTACAGAAACAGTTGATGGCTACGGTGAGTCCTACAGCTTGAAGCCGAAAAATTCTCGCTCGAATAGGCTTACAGCCTAATCTGATTTTCTACTGCCAACTTTCGTCGGACCTGAATCATTCAGTCCTCTATGACATAAGCAGCACTCGTTTATTTGACTGCATCTTTCTTTTTGTATAGCAGGAAGCCGCTCTCGCGTTTTAGCCTATGAATCAACCACATATCGAAAAAATCTCCTGCCCCACCTGCGGCCAGCGTTACTCCTTAGAATTAACCGAACAAGAGCTAGAAGTTACTTGTAGTTCCTGCCATGCGGTATTCACCGTGACCAAAAGCGCAGATCATCCGCCTAGCACAAACACGGCGACAACCAGCACACTACCAACCAAAAAACAATTGCTCGGTCGACAGATCCTCCCCAGTCAGCGCCCACCATCTAAAATCAAACAAACGCCGAAAGTGGCAATTCTCGACCGATTCATGGCGATCCTCTTCCGCTTCGGCAAATCCTTCGCAAGTCTTCTCGCTGTAGTGTGTCTCCTTGGTGTATTTGCATCACTCGCCGTCTTTGCTTGGAATCTTCGCGCCAACATGAAAGTCCCCACTTATAGCGATATCGCCCCTACAGAAAACGGCAGCCAAGCCAGTGAATCAAACAACACCCAACAACTCGATGAACGCCGTGCCTTAGAGAAACAATTCGGCGATCAAGTCGCGACCTTGGTGAAAAAACATCAATTCGATCAAACCGATTACGATCAGATCATGAGCATGGTCTCATCCATCAAGGAAGAAAGACGCGAAAAATTTCTCGATGGGTTGGAAACAATTCTCCAGCAAAGAGACAAAGCTGCAGAGAGTAACCCGAAAGAACCAACCGTTCAAAATACTGCGATTCTTTACAGGATGGCATTCGGCCGCGCAGAGTCAGAATATGAATCGAAAAAAAACACCGCCAAATCCACTCGATTGTTCGCCCTCGGTGCCGCCTTCGTCTCCTGCTTCATGCTCTTCCTCATGCTCATCGTCCCCGCCTTGCTGAGGATTGAGGAGAATACGAGGAGGGCTTGACAGGCGACCAAGAATGAGATGACAAAAACATATATACTCCTATCTGTAACTAACATAAATCCATCTAATTTTATATTCCTTACTAAAATCATCAAGAATCCTTTGCTTGCATCCGTATTTGTCTTGCCTTATGGGTAGAAAAGTGGAGAGTCCGAAAACAAATTACTAACTTCAACTTGAACCTCTAACTTCTACACTCTTTCAAATGGGCTTTTTCTACCGCAAATCCGTCAACGTAGGCCCATTCCTGGTCAATGTTAGTAAATCGGGTGTCGGCTACTCCGTGGGGGGTAGGGGATTTCGCGTTGGCAAAAGCGCGCGTGGTCGCAGCTACACCAGCTTTGGCGTTCCCGGCACAGGCGTTGGCTATCGTGGCAATGGTTGTCTCGTTCTTATCGCCGCACTTCCTGCAGGAATAGGCTTACTTGCATTTACCTATCAATTCATCCATCACTTATCATGAATCTCACATGGAAGCGCACCCTGCGCACCCCGTCATCCGAACGATTTCTTGCCCTACACCAAGATCAAGATGCCGTTGCCGTCGATCTCCATTATCTCGCGAATGGCACCATTGCAGGCACAGTCATCATTCTAAAAAATTCCGGCATCAAAGACGAAGACATTCCTGCACTCCTCAGCGCTCTTGATGACGAGTTCCTGCCCGATGTTGACCTAAGTCACGGCAACCTCACCTACACAGTCGTCCGCGGCGAGGTAATTGGGAACTGGGATGCCGAGGAGAGCCAGTAGCAGTGATTTTAACAATCCCAGCAGACGTGAGGAGAAATTTTTGAGTGCACACTAACAGTTTTTATGACGCAATCTCAGTTCTTTCTTTACAATATGTGATTTTTCTTTTTTCTTCTGATTGTGCGAACGATCATTCCACTCACTTAACCTTCTGAAGACATCTTGTTATTAAGCAAGCCTGTGCATACCGAATCCCAACACATCGAATACAAACGCGAGCTCACTGATGCGCTTGAACGTGAGGTCGTGGGCTTTCTCAATAGCCGGGAGGGCGGACGCATCCTTATCGGTGTGGATGATGGGGGAAGGATTCTCGGACTCGCCGATCCTGACGGCGACCAACTTAAGATCAAAGACCGCCTCAAACAAAACATCCAACCCTCATGCCTCGGTCTCTTCGACGTGCTGATCGAGGAAAGCGAAGAAAAAACATGGATCAAACTGCTCGTCGCCAGTGGTTCCGAAAAACCTTACTACCTCCGCAAGCAAGGTATGAGCCCGCGGGGCTGCTTCTTGCGCATCGGCAGCGCCACCGAGCCCATGCCCGCGCGCCAAATCGAGGCTCTCTTTGCTAAGCGCACGCGCAATTCTATCAGTCGCATCGTTTCACCTCGCCAGGATCTCAAATTTTCACAACTCAAAATCTACTACGAAGCCACAGGGCGCGAGCCCAACGCCCAGTTTCTCAGAAATCTCGAACTCTTCACTGAGGACGACCGCTACAACTACGCCGCCTACCTACTGGCCGACATCAACAACACCTCCATCAAAGTCGCCAAATATGCCGGCAAAGATCGAATCGAACTGATCGAAAACGAAGAATACGGCAATTGTTGCCTAGTCAAAGCCACGAAACAAGTGCTCGACAAGCTCGATCTCGAAAACCGAACCCTCACCCGCATCACCTACAAAGAGCGCCAGGAAATCCGCCTTCTCGATCCTGTCGCCCTGCGCGAGGCCGTGATCAATGCCATCATCCACAACGACTACAGCTACGAGGGAGTCCCCAAGTTTGAGCTC
>CAIRGO010000172.1 GCA_903878115.1 Akkermansiaceae bacterium
AATCCAAAGCCGTATGACGGTCGAGGTGTATATATTCGCATCGATGGCAGTGCTCGCAATGAACGCTACGATTCAGGTGCAAAAACACCTCTTGATTCAGCTGCTTGGAACGAAAAATTCCAAGCCGTCGTGAAAATGCCTGAGTGATTATATGCAATCATGCCACTGCTTAACAATTTCTGTAATTCCGCTAAGTCCGCCGAATTATTCTTGTGAATCATCAAATTTTTCTGCATCGTATCGGCATGAATTTTCCTATTCGCTCCGCTTCGGTCATGGTTGGTGGTCTGTTTGTTTTTGCTCGTATTTTGGATAAAATTCGCCTCGATGACAAAGGCGCATTACCCGAGGGATATCACGTCGGACTGATTCCTGGAAGTAGAACGTTTGATGATCGCGTCTGCCGATTTCTCGGAGTATCATTTGATGATCTGCGGGCTCGCACCTTGGCGGGTGGCACCGATGAAGAAATTCTAGAATGGTGTTTTGTTCACGGCAACCGTCCCGATGAAGAGCAATTGGAAATTTGGAATACCTTTATGCAAAAACGCGGATGGAATGATGCGGCTAGTGCCGGATTAGAGAAGCAAAAGATCGCCGCAGGATTGGGCGATCGCTCAGAAATTCAGACGTTTTTTTCATTGTTCGACCACGAAGAAGGCCGCAAATAAATCAATGGAGATTGCTATTTCCAGCGATAATGCCCTGTGATCGGGAACTCTAACAATCGATCTTCTTCTTGAGTGCCTTGGCCGATGTTATGAATGATCATCCGATTGCCCGATGCCCCTTTTTTATCACTGACGATCATGATATGAGGCAACTTTCCTGCGACCATGCATGTAATCAAATCGCCCGCTTGATAATCTTCCGCGTTCTTGGTAATGGTTAACGAAAAACCACGACGCTGAAAAAACGTCATCAAATTTGGCACACGACGATGATCAATATTGGCATCGGTGGAGCGTAATCCCCAGGTTTTCGGATAAGCGGAAAAATTCTTTTTCATGTCGATGTGCACGAGTTCTTGCAGATCAATCGCCGCAGCACGCATCGCCCGAATCACCACATCCGTGCATACGCCTCGATCTTGTGGCACGTCTCCTTTTGGATAGTCTAGCGACACATAAGCAGGATCGTAAGAAGTAGTCACGCCAATCTGTTTTCGTGCAGCAGTGATCATCTCGGCCGCAGATGATTTCGCAATTGCTTGCCCGTAAGAGATGCAAGGAAGTAGCGCGCTTATGAAGCAGATCGTTAGAAATGTTAGTTTTTTAATCAACTTAGTGAGCGTGTGGATGAACTGCATCTAAGAAACCACGCCGTCTTTGATGGTGAGCATGCGGTCACCGTTTTTGGCGAGTGCCTGATCATGGGTGACTACGATGAGAGTGGAGTGATTTTCGTTCGTCAGTTCGATGAGTAAGTCCATGATTACTTGGCTATTATGCGAGTCTAGATTTCCTGTTGGTTCATCTGCGAAGAGAAGTGCAGGCTGGTTCACGATGGCGCGTGCGATCGCTACACGTTGTTGCTCGCCACCAGAGAGCTCGGCAGGCAAGTGATCGCCGCGATCTTTTAAGCCGACTCGCTCGAGTGCCTTGAGAGCTTGAGTTTTGTGATCATTTCCGCCAATAGCCCCTGGAACCATGACATTTTCTAGCGCAGTGAGTTCGGGAAGAAGGAAATAGTTTTGAAAAATATAGCCGATTTGCTGGTTGCGGAAATGGGCTTGCGCGGTGCGAGAGAGCGCATAGATGTCAACTTGATCGATGAAAACTTTTCCCGCCTGTGGCGTTTCCAAGCCGGCTAACGTATAGAGCAAAGTGGTTTTTCCTGCGCCACTTGGACCACAGAGAAAGATTTTTTCACCTTTTTCGATCGATAGATTGACGTCTTGTAAAACGGAGAGATTTTTACCTCCTAAGCGATATGCTCGGTGAAGTCCGATCGTCTGAATCATTGGTGGCATGTCGCGCGGATGATAGCGTAGATGTGAGTAAGGTAAACGGGAATTTATCTATCTAGAAAATAATTATTCGTCCTCATTCACAATCACCGCACGTGGAGGCGCGGTGGGGGTGTTATCAATGAGCGGTGCGGTAGTGGTGGGTTTGATTGACGATGGTGTGTTTGGCACGGAAACATTGCCGCTTGTCACCTCAGTGGGCGATGCGCTGGCTACTTCTGTGGCATTCTCTTGGGTGACGTTTTGGTCTGTCGTTTTGGTGGTAGATTTTTCAATAACTCCTTCGCGCTGTTCAAAGGATATTAAAATTTGATAACCGCCGTAGAGAACCGCCGCTGTTAGCAGTAATCCGAGAAATGAGGGGATAAATTTGCGGCTCGATGTGGGGCGCCCGCGTAACACTTCTTGTTTTATCTCACCCGCATCGATGATGGGAAAACTATGATAATCATGAACG
>CAIRGO010000173.1 GCA_903878115.1 Akkermansiaceae bacterium
AGAAAAAACATAATGTCGATCAGCGGCACGATTTCAATACGTGCCTCTTCATGGTCATTCGAGTCCGTGCTAGAAAGTTTTACAGGCATGAAAATCAATAGTTAATTGCGCGGCGCTTTGAATTCGACTAGGTCATGCCCGTGGTTTTTTGCTGCTCCGATGAGAAGTTCCACATGATTGATCCAATGCTCCAATCGTCCGCGCAATAACGAAGTTTGTTTGCGGAAAAAATTAAATGGGAGCAAGCACATTATCGCAATGCATAGACCAGCCGCTGTGGCAATCAGAGCTTCCGCGATGCCGCCAGAAACCTTGGTTACTGCTAATTGATCGTTACCGACAAAGCTGAATGACCCCATGATGCCAACCACAGTGCCTAACAATCCCAGCAATGGCGCTAATGTGATGACTGTGCTCAGGACCCACAAGCGAGCTTCTGATTTTTCTAACAAATTGCTAGCGTGCAATTGCATCGCCGCAAGTGGTGAGGTGCTAGCGTGCTGCATGCCATCGCGCAAATTTTGCAAAAATGGATCCTGATTTTTCGCAGAAATCTCCCATGCTTGGTCAAAATTTCCATTGCCTAACAATTCCCGTGATTGCTCGTGCAGGGTTTTTTTGATGGAAGCACGTAAGCGAGACCACCAGATCACACGATCGAGAATGACGCAAAGAGCCATGAAAAAAAGGAGCAGCATCGGCCACATGATCGGGCCGCCTTTGTGGAAATATTCGATGAGAATTTGTGAAGTGATCATTGCAAACGAAATACGATAGGAATTTGATAGCGGCGTGCTGCACCAGCGGGAAACTTCCAGCGAATGCGGATGGTGCTAACGGCAGCGTTATTGAGAGCCTCGAAAGCACAGGCGCGTTTTACCCATGCACTGAGGACTTTGCCATCAGTGCCAACAATGAATTCGACTGTGACAGTGCCCTGCTGATTGCTGCGGCGTGACTGGAGCGGATAGACCGGTGCGGGTTGTCGGCCTGCGCCGCTGCCAAAAGATAAAGTCGTGGCGGATCCCGGTGGCTTATCACTGGCAGCTGCGGCGGATGATGGTTTAGCTGTCGTTGGTTTGTTCTGCGTGGTGGGAGCAGAATTAGTCATTTTTTTGACCGGTTCGCTTGCTACCTTAGTTGCATTTTTGGTGATCACTGGCACAGGTGCCTCAGGAATTTCGGGGATATCAGGAAGGGGAGTCATTTCTGCCAGTACCGGCATCGTTGGTGGGGGACTAGTGGACGTTTCGGTGTTGATATTTTCCGCGGGTAAATCAGTGGCCGTCTCCGTCTTCGGACGATCATCTGTTGATAGTTCAATACGCGTTTCTAGGGCTAATGTCTGAGGTTTTTTTGCAAACGTCATCACCCATTCTTGTTTGAATCCAAAGCCCACGGCGGCACCAATCAAGCAGCTCACCCAGATGGTGAGAGTGATGATTTGCAGCGAGTAGAGAAATCTTTTCGACATGATAAAAAATGCGCGAAGCAAACTATTGAGAATCAGTCTCAATAAGGCAAGGAAAATGTGAGATATTTATTTCGACTCCAATATATGGTAAATAAACCAGCGATCAAGCTCACTGTTCAGTGAGGAAAGAATAGCTAAATCGATTATTCTTCCTCTTCGATTTTTTCCGTGGCAGTTTTGGGAATGAGCGATGCATAGATGTTAAATTCGATACGCGAGAAAGCTTTTATATCAAAAGAGGCCGTGCCAAAGTGCTGTGCATAACCGGTCAGCTTTCCATCTTCCGTTACAGCATCCAGACGAAAGGTGACGTAGTTGCCATTGGGAAACCAAGCGCGGACATCGCCATTTTGGAGCAAGCGCTCGTCGTAGATGGCAGGTGTTAGCGAGAGGCTTTTCACGCGGGCGATAGGCAATTTCATTTCGTTGAAACGAGTCTTTAAGTTGATTTCGCTATTTTCGATCTGATTGACTTTCGCCAACAAAATATCACCGTTACGCAAGAAGATGCGTTGCTCATCAGGCAGTGGATCTGGATTATCGAGGCTAGCTTTTTCGCTATTGGCATCGGCGATCGGCAGTGCGCCATCCCATTCTGCAAGGCTCATTCTTGATAAAGCTAGTTTGCTATTTGAGGAGTTTTGACGGAAGTGGATGCATTTCCCGAACAACACAGGAGGATCAACGTCATTCCATTGTTGCACTAATTCATCATCGGCAAATAGTGCCATCAAACCAGTGGTGGTGTCGACATATAGATCAAGATCGGATTTTTCTTTGCTACGAAATACTTGTGTGCGCTGGTATTCTCCGATCATGCCGCCATTACGCATGATGCCACCGGCGGCGTTTGGATTGTTCGAACGCTTTTGCATATAAGAAGTGCCACTATCGAGAACGAGCATGTAATGCGAATCTGGATTGGTATCTTTGATTGAATCAGCACAGAATAAAATTTGCACACTGAAGCGAGATTTCCATTCTGCCGTAAATGAGAAACGGAATTTTTTGGGCATTTTCTCGAATTCCTTCATGATCGAACCATTGCCGGTTGTGGCGTAGGAATTTTTTTCAAATTTCCAAGAATCTTCTGGCGAGCTGGTCCACTCATCTTTCTTCAATGGTCCTGAGTAAATCGGCGCGGCAACATCATTGATTTTCAGATCCTTGACCATGTTGCGATTGAGAGTCAGCCTTCCCGCATACCATGTATCGAGTATGATGCTCTCATTGGTCACAGAGATCAATTCGCCTTCGATCACATCGCCTTGCAGTTTTTCATTTTGTTGGCGCAGGTCAGGATTGAAGCGAATTTGTGCGAGATGGTTGCTCTTCGGCGCTGATGGCACCATGTAGGGCATCGAAATCTCTTGGACTTGATCAAGAAAAAATGAAGTTTCGCCGTTGAGAGAGGGAGAAGCCCAGATGAGTTGATCGCCATTGGTTTTAGCAAGCTTTCCCGGTAGCGTGTCGCCATTCGTGAAAACAATCATCGGCAATTCAGCTTCTGCGGCATGGACAGAAATGCTTAAGAAAAGGCTTAGGAGTAGATATCTCATGGAGTAGTGCAACGAAAGGTGCGTGTGAAAATGTATAAGTAACTACGACTGCGGAGCGATCTTAGTGACCAGTGTTGTAGGTATTTCAAGCTCGCCTAGCAGCGGGTGTGTCACGGTAAGTTTACCCGCAGAAATGCGAAATGAATCTACTTGCAGCAGGCAGTCATTCAATAATTCCACACGATAAGGTGGTTTTTTCGCCTCACTAGCGGCACCCGAAAAATAAATGATCGCAACCTGTGATGCGGGCAAGGGATGTGGCGAGGGATCATGGGGGTTTTCAAATAAGATTTGCGGTTCTTTATCGCCAGCGGTGATCGACTTTAATGCGCCCGAAGAACGATTGGATTCGAGATCGAAAAGGATGTCGTTTTTTGTATCCGTGCGTTTTTCAAGATGAGCGTCGGTAGAATTCGAGTCCCAGGATGAGACCGCGATCTGATCGATCGTGTGTCTATCGTTGTTGCCTGAAGTGCACGCAAAGCTCATGAATTCGCCTGACGGAGTGGCTCCTGTCTCGATGGGGTCGACGATGTTTTTTCTCAGTTCTTTGCCATTCACCGATAGTTGTAATTGGCGATTTGGTTTATCCACACGGATTTCCACGAGCATTTCATTTTCTTCTAACTGCTCAGGAGTGAATTCATTAAAAGCCGCGAGTGAAGTGTGTTTTTTTCCTCCCGTAGCTTGGCGCTTCAGTTCTAATCCGGCGTTGTTGAACTGTAGATAATAGCAATCGCTGGCTTCGGTGGTTTTATCTGTGTTGTTGGCGAAACTAAATTTAAAGCCAGCTGTGCCCACCCACGAGATGTGAAAACGAATAATATAGCGATCAGGAAGTTTTTCAAACTTCCTCGTTGCGGCTCCATAGCCAGAGGAGACCAATCCATTTTCGAATTTCCACGAATTATTCAACTGCCATTCTTTATCTTTAGGACCAGAATAGAGTGCGAGATTTTGCGAGGTGCCGAAAAAGAGCGCGTCGATCTGCGAACGATCGATCGATAGTTGATCAGCCCACTGAGTGGAGAATGATAATGTTTGATCTTCTAGTTTTTTGATTGTGACGGGCAAAGAATCTCCATTTTTCAATTGGAGCAAATTGGGCGCGGAATTTTTTTCTGCGGAATCTTGGCGATCAAATGTTACTGCCGAAAAACTTTTGCCGAGAATAGTAATCGGTTGTGGCGAGAGTGGTGATTTGATGGTGATTTGTTGATCTGCTGATACTGATTCGATGGTGCCAGTGATCTTGCCGCCTTCCCCTAATGATATTTCTTCTGCTTGCAAGAGTGGCAAGAAACAGAGCGGTAGGCTGATAATTGGTGCGAGACGCATAGTGGTTAGTGCGAAATGATGATTATTTATCGGGCACGAGATCTTCTTTCTCTTTTTCATCGAGTGCTTCGAGGAAAGGATTTTCGTCGCTGAATTCAAGAGAAATTGAGGTGGATAGATCGATGGCAATTTTTGAAGCGGTAGCATGCTGAATGTTCAGAGTTTTGCGGTCAGAAACTTGCATCACGCCGCTAATTTTTCCTACGGGATAAAAGCGTGCGGTGACGGTATTCTGTGGTGCTTCGGATTTTTCCTGTTCTGCTTTTTTCGCGAATGAGATTTCAGAAATTTCTTGCAGCGGGATATCCAATTCGCTGTAGGCACTTTTGAAGTGCAATTTGCCGTTGTTGATTCCAACGACATCTCCTGAATAGCGGTCAGTGCCATTGGTAAGTAGCACAATGTCACGGTGCTCGTTGTTCATGCTATAGGCAGAATCTTTTACGCCGTTCCACTCCGAGATCACCATGTCGGTCAGGCGAATAGGAGTGTTGCCGGTGATGGCTTGGATGCCAAATCCATTCCCCAGTGGCGGGTCTTTTTTCTCAGCGTCGTCCTTGTTTTCTGGAGTAGTGTCGTTTGCTTTTAATGGATCGAGCTCTTCCCATTGAGCGGCATACTCGCCATTGATGAAAAGCATTAGCAGGCCAGACTTGCGGTCACTACGCAATTCAAAGGTAGCGTCGCCCGATTCGGGCAATCTCACACTGGATTGTGTGTGCATCATCCGTTGCATGATCGGTACTCCATTGGCATCGAAGCCACAGCGACTTAGTGAGAAATAGGTTGAGTAAATATTTAAAACTAACGCATTTCCAAAAACCAGAGATTGATTTTGAGAATTGCCATTGATGAATACTTGTCCTCGATTTAAATTAAGACCACCAAGAGCGATTGGGGCTTTCTTAGCGGGTCCACCAGCCTGATCAGCGGGATCATCTTTTTTGGGCTCAGGTGCTTTGCTGAAATCGCAATGCATGGCAATATTAACACCGAGACGTTCTCTCCAAGCCAAGCGGAAACGGATTGATGTGCTTTCGCCGAGGCAATCTTTTCGAACGAGCGGTTGGGCACCTTCGAGGTGATACCATGCGGCACCCGTATGCTGCCATGCTGGTTTTTCTTTCTTTGGTTCTTCTTTAACTTTAACGTCTTTGTCTTTTGCAGGACCTGGTAAGCCGGCAGCTTTAGCGGCGGCTGCTACGGCTGCTTCTTCTTCTTTATCTGCCTTGGTGAATTCAAATACTTCCCAACCTTCCGGCGAGAAAGGACCTGCGTATAGTAATTTTCCGCCAAAAGGATTGGGGCAAATTTCAGCAATGCTCGAAAGAGGTAGTGTGATTTCTCCCGTAACCGCGCCCCGCATTGAGATCGAGGTTTCGTCAAGTTTAACAATTTCTCCGGGTATTTGATCACCATTGCTGAGTGTTACATACGAATGCTCGGCCGCTGCTGCTTGTTTTTGTGCAGATGCTTCTCCAAGCACGATATGGCGCACGTTTTCTGCTTTTAATGATAGTGGAGCTGCGAGGTCATCACGATTCCAGAGAATGCTCGAGTTTTCTCCGATTCCTTGGTAGATGCCGTGCAATTGATCGCCATTGGTGAATCGCAATATATCTTTTGGCGTTTCGGCAAAAGCAGCTGTTAGAGTGAGTAAAGAACAGAGAGTGCGCATGGCGGTGGTTTGTTTATTTTTCGTAAATGGGAAGAAATCGATAATTGAGAGCAAGCGAAAGTAGGGCGCCAGATGTATTAAATGCGTAGCCCATGCGTCCAGGCCATGAGCCATCTGGTTGTTGCAGTGCGGACATAAGTTTGATGTTTTTTGCGTTCCATTCTTCCCATACTTTTTGATCTGCATGAAAGAGAGCTTGGGACATATAATACTCAAAATAAAACGGGTAATATGGCTCGCGATAATTGATATGGTTTTTTAGATAGGCAAGGCTAGCTTGATAACCTTTACCGTCTTTCTTTTTCGCAAGAGAAAAGCATAGCGAGCCAATTGCTGTAAGCGTCGGTTTGCCTCCACCAGCCGAGGTGTATCCGTAGCTGCCATCGCTACTGCGGCAGCGTTCTAAATAAGCAAGACCCGTTTTGATCGCTTCGTCTGGCACTGCGATGCCAGCATTACGCGCAGCGAGTAGCGCTACGAGTTGGCAGCCCGACACTGTGGTATCGGCGTCGGCTGCATCGGGGGTGTAGCGCCAGCCCTTGAAGCGATTGCGTTTCTGAGCAGAGAGAATCAAGTCCACCGCCTTTTTTAGAGCAGGGGCGATTTTTGGCTGATCTAACATGCCGTAGCATTCTGCGAGAGCGAGTGTTGCAAAGCCGTGGCTATACATACTGTTGCCGATGTAGCCGTTGCTGGAGTTCTGTTGCGCTAAAATAAAATCAATGCCCTTGCGTATATTTTTCGCATAAGGACCATTATTAGGGTCTTCACCGTGCGCCATAAAGGCAATTGTAGCGAGTCCAACCACTCCTGGTTCATTACCTTGTGAATCATCCCAGCAGCCTTCGCCATTCTGTTTTGTTGCTAAATAGCGTAAGCCACGCTCATACATTTGATCGACCTGAGCGGGGATTGTGTCATCTTGACGACGTGGTAAATCCTGCGCGTTAAGTTGACCCAGAAATAGAATGGAAAAAAGAAAACGCATAAAGACGAGCATTAAAATGGGGAATAAACAATCCGTAGGCACATACTCTGCACGCGGATGGGCAACAATGCAATGCAGAATCTTTCTCGGGAAAAGAATCTTTTAGCTGATTTTTGGTGAATTTACCCTCGCAGTGAGTAAAATTTTGGGCACATATATTCGTAAAAATCACCCCGCTACCTAAAATTGGCAAGTTTTCATTTAGTAAGTGCGTAACTACGATGACAGATCGTCAGATTCTATGGAGCTCTTCCCATGAAAAAACATATCCTTTTTCTTTGTTCTCAAAACAAACTCCGCAGTCCTACGGCGGAGGCGATTTTTGTCGATCATCCTGCAGTTGAGGTGGATTCGGCAGGGCTGAATCATGATGCGATCGTGCCGCTATCAGAAGAGCAATTGCATTGGGCTGATCTTATTTTGGTGATGGAAAAAACGCACCGAACGCGACTCAATCGTAAGTTTGGAAAAGCGTTGGCCGGAAAACGTGTGGCAGTCTTGGATATTCCCGACAATTATGATTTTATGGAGCCAGAGTTGGTTGCGCTGTTGCAGAAAAAATGTGCTGCATATATTCCCTCGCTCGGATCGTCATGTGGGAAACGATAGGCTACAGGAAGTTGTAGTATTTTGCCTTAGTTCTGTCCGATCAGGAATCTAACTTCGTTGCGCTGGCCGTGGGCGAAGGCGATGGCGGGCATGCGTTTTCCTCCTTCGGCTTGCACTTCGTCTAACAGCAATGCGCCCACGCCGCAGCCTACGACTAATCCTTCGGACGACATCTGTGTTTGCCCAGGAGTTAAATCGCTTGCGGAAACGACTTTCGTAAAAGGAAAAATTTTAAGCCTTCCGCCACTTGCCATGTGGGTAAAGGTGCCGGGCCATGAATGATAGGCGCGAATGCGACGCTCTAACGATTCGGCAGACATGTTCCAATCGAGCAATCCATCATCGCGCAGTAGTTTGCCGATGTAGGTAACCTGACTCGGGTCTTGCGGATTGCGCTGCGCATTGCCTATTTCCAATTGCTCTAGAGATTCAGCTAACGCGAGCGGGGCTAGTTCGGCAAGTCGGTCATGCAGGGTGGCGCCAGTTTCAGTGCTGCTTATCGTGATTTTTTTCTGTAAAATGACATCGCCAGCATCGAGTGCACGGACCATGTGCATCACAGAAATTCCTGACTCGAGGTCACCATGGTTGATGGCCGCCTGAATGCACGCAGCACCTCGAAAGCGTGGCAATAAAGACGCATGAAGATTGATGCAGGCAATGCGCGGAATTTCGAGAAAACGCGAGGTGAGAATCTGCCCGTAGGCCATGACAATGATCACATCTGGCTGCAATGCAGTCACTGTATCAATGGCGTTTCTTGTGCGCAGACTCTCAGGTTGTAGGACTGGCGCTTGTGCTGCAAGAGCACGCAATTTAATGGCGGGTGGCGTGAGTAATAGACGTCTCCCCGCCGGTTTATCGGGTTGCGTCACTAAGGCTAGTATTTCGTGACCACTGCCTTCTAGCCAATCCCATGTGGGCAGAGCTACATCTCCCGTGGCGACAATTACTATGCGCATAGTTTAAATAATCAAGCCCTCGCGCTCTTTGTAGGTAGGTAAGTCGAGGATGACGGAAGTGATTTGATTGATGACCTGCACGGGTGGTTTGGTGGCGTCGATCTGACAAATGATTTCATCTGGGTAGAAATCCAAAATCGGTTTTGTTTCTGCCTCATAGGTCTCTATGCGGCGTTGAATGACTGATTCGTTGGCGTCATCGATGCGGTTATCTTTCAGCGCCCGCTTGCGCATCCGCCGCGCTAACTCTCCGCGATCAGGGCAACTCAGGTGAAAAACTTGTTCTACCTGAATAAACTGATTCATGATCCTTGCTTGCTCCACATTACGAGGAATGCCATCAAGCACCAAGTAATCAATGTCAGGTTTGTAAACGTGAACATCACTCCAGTTGGCTACCTGAGTCTTCCAAAGTTCCACTGTCAATTCATCTGGAACTAGTTCACCACGGCTCGAATACTCAACAAATTTTTGACCGAGTGGAGTCCGCGTATCGAGAGAGCGGAAAACGTTGCCGCATTCACAATGAAAAAATCGCGGAATTGTGCCCAAAATTTTCCCTTGGGTTCCTTTGCCCGCACCAGGTGCTCCGAGGAGAATGATGGCGGGGCGTTTGATATCAAATACTTTGGACATAGGTCAGAAAAAACTGATAGAAAAAATTAACGATGGCAAGCAGAGAAATGTGCGGAAAAATATTAGTAAATTTCCACCGATAAATCATCGCTCAGATTTTCGATGGCGCTTAGTAATTTCTGCTCATCACCGTCTACTAAGAGGCTGATTTTGCCCGATGCTCTGAATAGTGCTTGGCCAGACATTGCTGCGCTTTCTAAACTAGTTACCAACTCTTCTACATTGCCTCCCGCATCGGCGATCGCATTTGTCAATTGATGCACAATTCCTGGTCGGTCGTTTCCTACTACATCAATCGTAATAAGACGTCGTTCCGCATACGTTGACAGTGGTTCTTCAGAAAATTTAATATGGATCCCTTGACTATCGAGGGCGTTTAGGGCTGCTTTTAAGCCTTCAATTTCTGTTGCAGGGCAATCGACACGGAGAATTCCGGCGAACTGACCAGACAGTCGAGCCATGCTGCTTTCTTGCCAATTTCCTTTGTGCTCATTAACAATAGAGGCGATTGCCCGGACAAGGCCCTTACGGTCCGTAGCTAAAATTGTCATCACGAGTGAGTGGTTCATCGGCGCTGAGCATGACAGAAATTCACGTGAAAGGTCACGGATTTTTTTTGTAATTTTTAATGAAAATCAGGTTAAATTAGGTATTGATATTTGTTAATAATCAGGATACAATTATTAAGAACCTCGCAACACATTATGCATTTCGCAACGATACTGCCTACCCTACCATCAGATGAGCGCGATATAGCAATGAAGAGCTCTAGCGAGTTAAGAAATCAATCGTTTATCGACGAAGGACTCACTACAGAAATCATTGAAGACTGGGTGCAATCCGAATGGCAAGAGCAGCGATTTTTTGGAGAAGATTTCGCAGGGCGGGAAGAATATGTGCAACAGTCCGTTCCGCAACTGTTATTGCAAGGACGGCAAGAACTAGGACCTTTTTATAGTCGTCCCATTTCCGCAGAAATTATGCAGCCAAGGATCAGTTGTCGCCCGATGCTCAAGCCAAGTCGGATTGAGCAATTATTGCAGGCGGAAAAAATCCGCCGTAGAACCATTGCGGCTGCCGCAGTGGCCGCAATCATTTTATCAGGTGCGTTCATTGGAGTCCTGCTATCGCCGATCACGCCTGATGCGTCTGGACAGCCGAACCTTGAATTGTTGCATCCGCATTTGGTCTCAGACGGAGTGGGTTTGCAGCCCCCAGTCTGGAAGAGTTCAGCGCTTGTGATGGAAACTTCCGTTCATACTCCAACGGAGTAATTTTTTCTCATTTCAAAGGATTCGCTCGACAAATCTGTTACATTTGATAACTAAGGTGCGTGAAACACTTATTGTTAGGTATTTTAATAAGCCCATTTCTTTTTTCCTGCGCTCCTGAGCAAGGTGGCATTTCGGAAGTGCCCAATCCATCAAGTCTCATGGCGCAAAAAAGCGGGACATCGCTCGATACATTGCAACGTGGGCACGCTGTTTACATGCTGCACTGCGCTGAATGTCACACCTATCCTCTTCCCGCAGATCTTCAAGCTGCGGAATTCGTGGATACTGTGCCGAAGATGGTCAAACATTCAGGTCTAAGTCAGGCGGAAGGTTCAGCAGTGCTTGCCTATATTCTTGCTGTGAAAAAATTGTAACTCACCAGAGCACATGAAAATTTATCACATTTTTGCTCTGTTTGCGTCATTCGGTTGTAGTTCTTGTGTGGTGGATAAAATGGAAAAACTCGCACCACGTCCGACTCCGGCGATGTCTGCTACGAGTGGCGTTTCTCTCACGAAACTAGAAAATGGCCGGACCGTTTTCCTTGCGAATTGTGGGCGTTGTCACGAACATCAATTCCCAGATACAGTCAGTCGTGCTGATTGGCATTTGGTAGTTCCAGGAATGTCATGGAATGCAGGGGTCAGTAAAGGTGATCAACAAGCATTGCTAGCTTACCTGCTTGCAGCAAAAGCGAAAAAGTGAATCCTTTTTTAGAATTGTTAGGGTTTGCGACGATCATGGCACTTGGGCAGTTTAGTCCTGGGCCCGATATGTTGTTGCTCACCAAAATATCATTGCAATATGGCGCTAGAGCGGGATGTTTGGCTGCTTGCGGCGTGGCAACAGGTCTTAGTGTGCATTCTGCCATCGCTTTGACTGGCGGGGCTTGGCTATTTTCTTATCAATCGCCGCTGTTATGGTGGGCAAAGTGCGCGGCCTCGATCTATCTGATTTATCTCGCTGTTACGATTCTATTTTCTCTAACAAAAAATAATCCGTCGGCTGAAGTTGATCTTCGGGGTGTGCGCTCACATTTTTATCTTCGTGGTTTTATTTGCAATTTGCTGAATCCCAAAGCCGCACTTTTTCTCACTAGCATGTGTGCTCCATTTTTAGGCCCCACAAAACCTCCTAGCCAAGCACCCATCCTTGGTCTGATCATTGTGGTGCAAGGTGCTGTCTTATGGATGCTCTGGGCCCGATTGCTGCAATGGAGGCCATTGCGTGATTTTTATCATCGGGCGGAAAACAAAATCAGCATCGTTTTTGCAACGATGCTGATTTTGTTAGCTTGCCAAATTTGGCGTAGCCAATGATGAATTTGTTAGGCTTTTTGGTGCTTAGCCAATCTCGGTACGGCCAGCCAATTGTGCGCCTTCTTCCATGGCGAACATTTTTGCTTTGATGTCACCATCAAGTCGTGATTTGGCTTTCAATTCGCAACGGTCAGAAGTGATTTTTCCTTCTACTTTGCCGAAAACTTTCACTTCACCAGCGGTGATGTCGCCCTTGATCGAGGCATTTTCTCCGATCGTCACACGACCTTTGTCAGACATGATTTGACCTTCGATTTTACCATCAATGATCATATCGTTGGAGAATCGAATGGATCCGATAATTTCAATACCTTGTGCGAGAACGTTAGTAGGATTTGTCATAGCGGGAAGAAATCAATCATAGTCACTAGCTATGTGCAATGTAAAATCGTCGTATGGAAAAATTTCACTATTATGGAATTTAAGAAATTCCGATAATTCGAACTACTTCGTCTACTTGGAATTTGACTTCGCATCCGCACATTTTCACTCCATAGATACGATCTACCGACTGGTGTGATGCGGGCCGCGGATCAAAGGATAACGACTCGCGAATGATCGACTGTGAGCGCTGAGGTAACGCTTGAAAAAATGCCTCCGCAGTCGGTGCGATTTCGATCGCTTTTGCCTGCGGTGCTTCGTTGGCATAGCCTGAAGTCGCAGCGGTAGGAGCTTCAGCATAGGATAAATAAGGTTTCACATCGTAAACTGGAGTTCCATCGAGAATATCTACCCCGCCAAGCAATAAAATCGGTCCTTCAGGATCCTCGAAATTGATGCCCTCCACACGACATAGTGATAGTCCTAAACCATTCGGTCGGAAGGTGCTGCGACTGGCAAATACACCTACTCTCTCGTTGCCGCCCAGTCGCGGCGGTCTCACCGTGGGCGACCAGCCTTGATCTTGTGTTTGATGAAAGGCAAAAAGGATCCATACGTGAGAGAATCCCTCTAGTCCCCTTAATGCCTCTGCGCTGCGATATTTTTCTGCAAAAACCAACCGACCCCAGGCACTAGGGCACAGGCCAGGTTGACGAGGGATGCCGAATTTCTCCTCGTAGCAGGTATTCATCAAACCAATGGTCTCTAATTGCACACACGATCAATCGGGCGAACCAGCAATATAAAGCAATCGCAAAAATCAGTTTTTTTATTTGCTAATACAAATGCTATGGTTTAGTATATACCATGTGAGTGCGAAAAATCATGATTGCATGATCGAGATTATTCCGCTTCACTGACCTCCACACCAAACCAATCATATGAAAAACCAATCCATTCGCCGTTCACGCGGCTTCACACTCGTCGAGCTTCTCATTGTTATTGCGATCATCATGGTCTTAGCGGCACTTGGCTTTGCTGGTGTTCAAAACGCGATGCGGAAAGCGAAAACTGTGCAATCGCTCAATCTAGGTACCAACTTAGCACAGGCAATTACCAATTATGTTGATGAATATGGTTCGCTTCCAGCAGCTGGAGCCACTGCCGCCCCCATTAGCACGAATACTGGCGCGGGCCTCACTTTACTACAGGTGTTACTTGCCCAAGAAACCGGAACAACAGTTCTGAATACCCGGAGCATCCGATTTTTGGAAGCGAAAACCGCAAAATCCCGCAAGGGTGGTCTTGACTATGGCACCGGTAGCGGAACAACGGTGCTTGGTTTGTATGATGCATTTGGCGAACCGTTTTTTGTTGCTTTTGATGACGATTATAATGACGAGATCACCAATCCGAATAAAATTGGTGCCAGCGATCCAACCATCCTGCGCGGTTTCAAAGCAGTCGTTTATTCAGCTGGGGCTGACCGCACGCTGGGCACAAAAGACGACGTTAGATCCTGGTAATCTTCACTCCGATAGAAAAATCATCACCCTGCTCGGCTCGTCCGCGCGGGGTGTTTTTTTCGATGCGTGGCCTGACTTTTTAAAAACAAGAAAGATCGATAATCATGTCATCGTATTTTGAGGCGATTCCCCAATGCGCTATTGCCTGTATATATTGACTCTTTGTTGGATTACTTCCGTAATGTGGACGCATGCCGCCGAGAAGGTCACTTATGATGATCACGTTTTTCCGATTTTTGAACAAGCCTGTCTTAACTGTCATAACCCCGATAAAACGAAAGGCGGTTTGGATTTGTCATCATTCACTGGCGCCATGAAAGGCGGGTCTGGTGGAAAAATCGCCGAGGTGGGTGATGCTTCTTCGAAAATTCTCACGTCGATCTTACGCACCACCGATCCGAAAATGCCGCCAGAGGGTGATGCACTCAGCCCCGCGCAGATTGCCGTGGTGAAAGCTTGGATCGACGGTGGATTATTAGAAAATAAAAACTCTGCGGCCCGCAAACCTAGCAAGCCGAAATTCGATGCTTCGATGAGTGCCAATCCCGCGACAAAACCAGAAGGGCCGCCGCCGCTTCCTGCCGATGTTTTGTTAGAGCCTGAAGTAATTACCGCGCGCGGTGCATCGATTCGCGCAATGGCCGCTTCGCCGTGGGCTCCGCTGCTTGCCGTTAGCTCGCAAAAGCAAGTCATATTGGTCAATAGCGATTCGTTAGAACTCGTCGGAGTTCTGCCTTTTCCTGAGGGTGATCCGGTGTCACTCGCATTCACACCCGATGCTCGGTATTTGATTGTCGGCGGTGGAACCCCGGGAAAATCAGGCACTACAATCACCTTCGATGTAAAAACAGGAGAACGCATTCTCGCTGTGGGAAAAGAATTTGACAGCATCTTAGCTGCAGACATTCGACCAGGATTTGACATTGTTGCGACAGGTTCACCATCACGCTTGGTCAAACTCTGGAACACGCAAACGGGAGAGCCATTGAAATCGATCAAAAAACATACCGATTGGATTACTGCTTTGGATATTTCTCCCGATGGTATTTTACTCGCGACAGGAGACCGCAATGGCGGCGTCTATGTGTGGGAGACGGAATCAGGAAATGAATTTCATAGCCTACGCGCCCACCAAGCGGGGATTCTGCAAGCGCAATTTCGCAATGACTCGAATTTGTTAGCCACTGCCTCCGCCGATGGCACGGTGCGATTTTGGGAAATGAACGGTGGCTCTGAGGTGAAAAAAATTGATGCTCATGCTGGTGGCGTGTCTAGTTTTTCATGGGCTCGTGATGGTTCATTTGTTACCACTGGGCGAGATCTGAAAGCAAAACTCTGGAAAGCAGATTTCAATCTGGCGAAAGAATTTCCTGCGCTGGCCGCTTTACCTACTGCGATTTGTGTTGATGCAGAGGGCAAGCGTTGTTTTGTCGGCAACGTCAATGGTAACATTAGCGTCTTTGATTGTGCTGGAGGACAATTGATCGCTACTCTCGCGAATAATCCGCCGACGATTGCATCACGACTTGTCGCGATCGAAAAAGTCATCGCAGCCCATCCAGCGTCACTTGCCGCCGCGCAAAAATCCGCCACGGAAGCACAGGCGAAATTAGACGAGCAGAAAAAAATCAGCGCAGCACAAAATGCAGACCTTGAGCAAAAAAAAGCGGCTGTTGCTCAATCGCAAAAACTAGAGGCTGACAGCAAAGGAAAACTTGAAACCTTGCGGCAGCAATTGGTAGCCAAGCGTGCGGAAGCAGATGCCATGCGGCCATTGCAGCAGCAGGCACTGGCGGCTCTCGAACCCTCTAAAGCTGCTGTCACGGCAGCGCAGCAAGCGGGCGCCGGCGCACCGATCGAAGCCGCACAGACATCGCTGAAAGAAGCGGAAAACAAATCTGCTGACCTGACAAATAAACTTGTTGCCGCAGATGCTAGCATTGCCGATTTAGCAAAACAGGAACAAGACGCCGGCGCTGCCTTGGCCGCAGCGACTCAATCAGCGGCTTCCGCACAAGCCGCCATCGCTCGGGCGGAAGCGACAGTAAAGGCTACGAAGGATGCCATGGCGGCTATTCAAAAATTGGCCACGGATTCGCAGGCTGAACTCGCAAAACAACAGGGTGCAGCCTTGCCGTTGAAACAGTATCGCAATCATTGGACCGCTGCAGCGATCAATACAAGGGCGCTCGCCGCGAAAAGTCAGGCATTGCTGATGCACCGAGAATATGAAGATCAAGTGGCACAGTTTCAAGCCACTTGCCTCGACTATGAAAAACTCAGCGTTACAATGCAAAAAGCTGGCACAGAGCGAATCGTATTGCAGAAGAATTACGATGAATATAGTAAAAAAGAACCTGTCGATGCGGCGAAGCTCAAAGAGTGCGAGACTCTCCTAGTAAAGAAAGTTCAAGAGATTCACGATACATACGCAGCATTGCAAAAATCAGCGGACGAAGTCGGAGATTTGCGCCAGCAGATCGATCAAAAATCCGGTCCACGCACAGAACAGCAATCATTGAGCATGCGTTTGAAAGCTGAATACGTGCAGCAACGAGATCAAAAAATCGAATGACAAGCTGCCAATCGCGATTACACTTCGCACGTGAAATGGGTGTATTCGAAAGGTATTCATGTAACCGATGCGGGTATTTGGCTCGATCCGCAGCGTAGTAAGCCATTTGCCTTCGTCTCCCACGCCCATTCAGATCATGTAGCGCGCCATCAGCAAATTTTGTGCAGTCCAGTCACGGCCCACTTATTGCATGTGCGTTACCGCATCGCTCAAGATCGATTGATCAAGCTGCCGTTTTTCGAAACTCGTGAAATCAACGGCTTCCTCTATCAGCTCCTTCCCGCAGGACATATTGCTGGCTCGGCGATGATTCACATCACGGAACTCTCCAGCGGGGCGACTTTACTTTACACGGGAGATTACAAACTGCGCCCATCCCGTGCTGCGGAAAATACCGTCTGCTTACCTGCCGATACCCTGATCATGGAGAGCACCTTCGGCTTGCCGCACTATGTATTACCACCCGCAGAAGAGATCGAAGCCAAATTGTTAGATTTTGTGAGAAAATCTATAGAATCGGGGAAATCTCCCATTTTGTTAGGTTATTCGCTGGGAAAAGCCCAAGAAATTTCAGCCATCCTTGCAGCACATCAACAGCCGTTTGTGGTCTATCATACCATTGCTGCGATGACGCATGCGTGCCGAGATGCAGGCATTGAGCTGCCTATTCCGTTCGATTGGAAGGGAGAAATTCCCGCAGGCTATGCTTTAATAGCTCCGCCTCAAGCACTTCGCGAACCAGCGATCACTGGTCTTAAGAATTATAGTAGCGCCATCCTCACGGGCTGGGCGATGGATCCTTCGGCAAAATACCGTTATCGTTCTAGCACTGCCATTCCACTCTCTGATCATGCTGATTTTCCCGACCTGCTTCGGCTAGTGGATCTGGTAAAACCGAAGAAAATTTTTACGCTGCACGGCTCTACTCGTGAACTTGCCGCTACCCTGCGCGCTCGTGGTCACGAGGCCTGGAGCATTTACGGAGACGACCAATTGGAGCTTTCTTTTGGGTAATGATTGAGGAATCCGCATATTTTGCTATTTGAATATAGCAAAAACTGCAAAGAAAGAAACATTGCATCATCCTCATGAATGTGTTACTCTAGACCCGTTCGCCAACGAACATCTCACTATTTATAATTCTCATATGACAAAAGCAGTAAATTTTCGCATTCCGTTTGATCGAGTTGACTGGATCACCAGTTCTTTCCTGATTGGCACTGCATTGATCGCCCTCACTGCAGTTCCGTGGTACATCATCACGTTTGACCAAAGCTGGTTCCAATGGCTGATGTTTGCCTTAATGGTTCCTGCCACCGCGATGAGCATCACTCTCGGTTACCACCGTTTGTTTTCTCACCTTTCGTTCAAAGCCAAATGGCCAGTGAAGCTATTTACCCTAATTTTCGGAGGTTGCGCTTTTGAAAATTCTTGCCTCGATTGGTGTGCCGATCACCGTACTCACCACAAGCACGTGGATCATGATGAAGATCCTTATGATATCTCCAAAGGCTTTTTCTGGGCGCACATGGGCTGGTTGATGTTCAAACTACGTCCTAGAACCCCGCATGATAATGTTCCTGATCTATTGAAAGACAAATTGGTGATGTGGCAGCATAAATATGTGCAGTGGATCGCTTTGTTTGTAGGTCTCATCGGCCCTGCCATCGTGGGCGGTGCTTACAATCACTTTTTCACGGAATTACCAGTTTGGCACGGTGCTCTTGGCGGATTTTTGCTCGCAGGAGTCCTTCGCGTAGTGGTGGTGCAACACTCGACATTTTTTATCAATTCGCTTTGCCACACGATCGGCAATCGCCCTTATTCGACCAAACATTCCGCCCGTGATAGCATCGTTATGGCATTCGCTACCTTCGGCGAAGGTTATCATAACTACCACCATGAGTTCCAGCACGATTACCGTAACGGAGTAAAACCATGGCAGTGGGATCCTACCAAATGGACAATCTGGACACTTTCTAAAATCGGCCTCACTTCTAATCTTCGCCGCGTGCCTGATTCGAAAATTCTGCTCGCTGAAATGGGTGAAGCCCGTCTCCGCGCGGAAGAAAAATTGGCTGCGCTAAATGCGTCTTACCCGACCATGACGGAACGCGCTCATGTCATGCTCAATGAGCTATGCGAAAACTTGGCGAAAAATTACCATGAGTTAGAAAAATCCGTCACCGATCGTGTTGATGTTTCCAAGCAAACGTTGATTCGTCTGCAAAACGAGACGCGCGATCTGGTGAAGTATGTGAGCTCGATGCGTAAGCTTTTACCTGCGTAATTCCTTCTGTTTTTCAAAGCTGCACCAGGGACACGTTTGTTCTGGTGCGGCTTTTTTATTTTACGAACAAAATATTTATGCCCACGGAACAACAAGTGATCGACCAAATCGGTAAAGAAGGAATCGCGGCTATGGTGGCAGCATTTTATCGTCGTGCCAAAACTGATGACCTGATCGGATCCATGTATCCTGATGATGATTGGGAAGGATCAGAAGCCCGGCTGCGCGATTTTTTATTTTTCCGCCTCGCCAATGATCCAAAATACATTTTAGAACGCGGCCATCCTCGTCTGAAAATGCGACACTTGCCATTTCGCATTGGCATACCAGAGCGCGACCGCTGGTTGTCGCTCATGAGTGCAGCCATGGATGAAACCGCAATCACCGGAGAAGCTCGCGAATTCCTTGACGGCTTTTTTCTACAAGTGGCTGATTTCATGAGAAATCAACCTGAACATTCTTGATTTTTTAATAGCATACATTTTTCACCATGATGTCAAAACGGCCTATCATTGTTTGGCTTTGCTTGCTTGCTTCATCGGTGTATGGGGATAATTATCAGCAAAAAATCGTGCCCTTGTTAGAGGAGTATTGCTATGATTGTCACGATGATGTTGCACAGCCGAAAGGCGGAATGAATCTCGAAAAATTTCGAGATCTTGCCCAGGTGCGAGCAGGGCGAGATCATTGGGCAGCTTTGATCGATAAAGTAGAAACACGGCAAATGCCGCCGCCGAAGCGACGCACGCAGCCGTCCGATGTTGAACGGCAGCAATTGTTAGCTTGGTTGGAGGAATTGGCAGCCTTGCCCGATGCTGCTTCAGGCAAACGTGACCCAGGTCATGCCACCTTGCGAAGATTGACGCGCTTGGAATACAACAACACCGTTCGCGATGTGTTAGGATTAAAAAATGACGTGTTCATGTTTCCTGAGCGCTTACCCGTGGATGATGCGGAGTTAGAAAAATCGCAAGGGGCCATGCCGGAGATGGTGCCGATTACGGTGCGTGAGTATGGATTAAAATACGCGGTGCTTTTGCCTGAGGCTGGATTACCTGCTGACAATCGCGCGGAGCATGGATACGCGAATCGCGGTGAAGCGATGAATGTATCGCCCTTACTGTTGCAAAAATATCTGGAGCTCGGTCGGCAGATCACCACGCATCCCAAGACAGAAAAGCAAAGTGCGGTGTTGCGGGAGTTGCTCGCCGATCCAGCGGCGATTCCATTGGCTCTGCCTGTCGAGGAGGCCGACACTGCGCCGGCATTTGTTGCGACAGATCAATTTGCGCCGCAGATCGATGCGCCGAAGCAAGCAGTAGAAGGTGTTGCGGTGACTGTGCCTTATCAGTTTCGTTTTACGGTGAACACCGCAGCACAAGAAGGCATGGGCGGCGTGTGGAACGCGGAGCATCGCAGCCTAAAAGTTCCTGCCAAGGCGCACTTGCTGGTTCGCTATGGTATTGATTCGGAAAAATCACTCAAGCTGGTGACGACAGAAGACCTCTGGGTGGCCGGGTTTTCCACAGCGGAGGAAACATCGGGCGAGGGTTTGTTTACAAACCATGTGCAAGGCAAAAAAATCATCAAACTTGATCTGCTGTTAGGAGGAGAAGGTAGAGGGGAGCGGATCACGGATCTCGCCCTGTGTGTGTTAGGGCGTCGTGATGAAACGGGGCTAGTGAAAATCACAGCAGGATTCCGCGATGGTAGCTCTCATAGTTTGTCGGCGATGATCGACGGCGGCGAAGGGGGGGGCAATACGTTTTTTGCGTTCCGTGCGCCAGCAGGGCAGGGCATAGTGCGCTTAGAAATCGATGGCTCTGGTTTTTCTGGGAATCATGTTTTGTTAGATGATTTGGGATTTATCACGGATTTTGATGTGAGCACGCAGCAAACACAGGGTCGGACCATGAGTCGTGATGCATTGGTAAAGATCGCAGAACAACGGCTGAGTGTGTGGTTGCCGCGCTTGTTTCGCAATCCGCTGCGGGCAGAGCAACTCGCCCGTTACATGACATTGTTTAGTGCGACGTTAGATGCAGGGAAATCGTTCACGGAGTCGATGCAAGAATGTGTCGCAACATCATTTGCCTCGCCTGATTTTCTCTATCTGAATGGCGCTTCAGAAGAGGAGGGAACAGTGAATGTGGCGCGAATCGATAGCGCAGAAATGGCAACGCGAATGTCGTATTTTTTATGGTCGTCTTGCCCTGACGCGTCGCTCATGAAGGCTGGTGAGCAAAAGAAACTCGATACCGATGAAGAACGCATCGCGCAGTTGGAACGGATGCTGGCGGATCCTCGGTCGCGTGAATTGGTTGAATCTTTCGCCGTGCAATGGTTGCGCTTGGATCAACTCTATACCGCTAAACCTGACCCGCAGATGTATCCTGCATTTTACTACGGCCAAGCTGGTAAGCGCACCTTGCATAGTTCGTTTCTCGTCGAAGCAATCTTGTTGTTTCATACTGTGATGCGAGAAAATCGCAGCATCTTGGATTTTATCGATGCGGATTATACGTGGCTTAATCTGCGCTTGATGAAGCATTACGGATTGTCGGAACAAAACGCAGCGCGTGTGAATGCGTTAGGGTTGCGGACAGATTTGAAAGACGATCTTAAATCGGAGCGCATGCATTCTGTATGGTGGCGCAGCCCGTTGCCAGATCGTAGTCGTGGCGGATTCATCACCATGGCAGGACCTCTAACAGTCACATCGTTGCCCTTGCGCACCAGCCCTGTGAAACGCGGTGCTTGGTTATTAGAGACAGTGTTTAATCGTCCGCCGCAGGAGCCGAAAGTGGCATTTGTTTTGAAAGAAGATGCGGCGCAGGCTGCGATTTCTCAAACGGTGCGTCAACGATTTGAAGATCACCGCAGCAAGGAATCTTGCGCATCCTGTCACATTCGACTCGATCCTCCGGGCTTTGCGTTAGAGCAATTCGATCCCGTAGGCTCTTGGCGTTTGCTCGATGGTGTGCAACCAGTTGATGCTTCGTCAGAGTGGAATGGAAAAGCTTTCGTGGGTGCGGCTGCCTATAAAGCGATGCTCCGTGATCGGCCTGAAGAGTTTGTTCGTGGATTTGTAGAGCATCTTCTTTCGTTTGCGTTGGGAAGAAAACTGGAAATTTACGATCGTCCAGCAGTGACGGAAATCATAGAACAGTCGCGACGCGATGATTGGAAATTTCAGTCGATCATGCGCGGTATTATTACTTCTTATCCTTTCACCCACAAGCGTTCATGAATCTTTACCGAACTCCCGCTTTATCGCGTCGATCTTTTTTACGAGGCGCTGGTGTCACTTTAGCCTTGCCGTGGTTGGAGGCGATGATTCCTCGCTGTGCCGCCCAACAAGCAGCCATCAATCATCCGCTGCGCTCGCTTTTTATCTACACACCGAATGGTTACAACCAGTCCACATTCGTAGCCTCGGCTCTGGAGTCTTTGGCTGATATGCCTAACGATTTTTCCTTAATCACTGGATTGGATCGAACATTTGTTGGTGGCACAGGAGTGCATGCGCAGTGCGGTGCTTGTTGGATGAGTTCATCACCACCGCAAGAAACTTTGGATGGGGGATTCCCGACAAACACGACACTCGATCAGCAGATAGTCAAAGTGCAGGGGCGTGATACACCGTTGGCGTCGTTAGAGTTGAGCTGCAATGATTTTACTGACAACAAAGAAACTCGCTACTATGAGTGCGTGAGTTGGATCGCGCCGGGTTATCCATCGAGTGTAGAAAAAAATCCACGCACCGTGTTTCAGCGTATGTTTGGTCAAGCGAATGCGGGTGCCAAGGCCAGTGTGTTAGATGTGATCGCAGAAGATGCAAAATCGCTGACCCGAAAGTTAGGCGGAAGTGATCGCGAGAAAATGGACGAATACTTAACCAGTGTGCGCGAGACCGAGCGCAGGATTCAGTTTGCCGAAAAAGCTGCAGCGCGTCTCGCAGATCCGGGATTTCCGATGCCTGCGGGAATACCTGAATCGCGTGCAGTGTATCTCGACATGATGGCTGATTTGTTTCTCTTTGCCTTCCAACAAGACCTCACTCGGGTAGCTTCATTGGTCGTCGATCCAGAGCGATGGGATAGCCCACGGATGTTTCATGGTATCTTCGACAAACCGCAAAATCACCATGTGCTAACTCATACCAAAACGCAGGAAGCGAAGGATGCGATCACTCGCATTGATCGGTTTCACATCGATTTTTATGCGAGAGTTCTGCGAAAAATGAAAGCGGTGAAAGAAGGAGAAGGAAATTTGTTAGATCATAGCATGGTCGTGATGGGTAGTGGCATCAGCGACGGTGATTTGCATCGCTACAGCAACTTGCAAGTATTGTTGGCGGGGAAAGCGGGCGGAGCTTTGCAAAGTATAGGTCTCAAGCAATACGATGGCGAGCGACCGTTAGCCGATCTCTGGCTGACCCTCGCCCAAGCCGCAGGCATTCAAACAAAACGCTTCGCCGATAGCACGAAACCTCTGAAGGAAATTCAGCGCGGCTAACCAATCATGTCGTGACTTGCACTGGTAATCGAAATTTTTTACCGTATCATGCATGTCTCACGATGTTTCGTAACTTGTGTATTTTCGGACTGCTGCTGGTGTCCTCTCCTTGTTTTGGGGAGGATCCGATACGTACGCTGGCGGAAGTTCAGGCGCTATCAGATGAGAGGGCGCTGACCGCTTTGCCTGTGCGCGTCGAGGCAGTAGTGCTGTATGCTGCCCCAGCGCGCGGGGATATGATCATTCACGATGGCACAGCGGCTTGTTATTCTTACGTGCCCAGCGAGATTTGGTCACAAAATAATAGCCCCCGCACGGGTGATCGTTGCGAGTTTGTGGCAACCACAGCATCCACGGGGATCACACCGAATCTTAATCTGCATAGTTTTACGCCATTAAGGCGTGGGGAGATCCCTGCGCCACGCCTATTGTTGGCTGATGAGATTTTCTCGTCGCGGATGGATGCGGCATGGGTGGAGGTGCCAGCAGTGGTGCTAGGTGTGGAATCGGGTGGCTTGGCTTTCACTCTAACAGTTGAAGTGTATGGCAAGACTTTCAAAGCGGACGTGCCTCATAGCCCAGATGCGATCACCCGCACTGCTGCTTTGATTCAACGTCCCGCACGGATGCGGGCGATTCTTGGCTCGGTTTACAACTCGCAGCAGCAGTTAGTAGGTCGCCATTTTTTTGTACCTTCCTTCGATGACATCATGCCGATTGCTCCCGTGGTAAATGTTAATGATGTTCCGTTGTTGCTGGTCAATCAGTTGCTCACTCGGAATTTCAGCCCGACAGATTTAGTGCGTGTAGATGGAGTGGTCACGCAAGTGGATGCAGGTGGATTTTATTTGCGTGATAAGAGTGGCAGCGCGCGTGTGCTATCGGTCATGAGTGAAAAGCTTAAGCCAGGCTATCAAGTAAGTGTGCAAGGATACGGCGCGATTGCTCAGTACCGGCCGATGCTGCGAGCGACCAAGGTAGAGATACTCGCAGAGGTAACTCTGCCCCCACCGATCCCGATGGATTTTTCGTTTTCTAGAGATAATTCGATGATGCAAATGGAGTTAGTGAGTGTGGAAGCAGATTTTCTCAACAGTCGCCACATTCACGACGAATGGATTCTCCAATGCCGAGCTACCGAAACAGTATTTGAAGTGATCTTGCCTGACGGAGTAGCCCCTATGCCGCAGCTCGTTTCCGGAGATCGCTTGAAACTCACGGGCATTTGTGAGCTTACTACCACACATCCTTTGCCTCGTATCGAGTGGATCAATGGATTCCGCATTCGTCTCGCGGATTCCTCGGCGATTGTAGTGCTTTCACATGCGCCTTGGTGGACGACTGGGCGGCTTATCGCAGCATTGGGCGTGATGACAGGAATGACCGTGCTTGGCTTCTGGGGTACTTGGTTTTTTGGGCGCGCTGTGCGTAAGCAAGCTCGGGTGATTGGGGAAAAGCTAAGCGACGAAGCAGTGAACGATGAGCGTGATCGCATGGCTCGTGATTTACATGATACCCTAGAGCAGCAACTTGCTGGCGTTGCTCTTCAACTCGATGGTCTCGATAAGATGGCAAAAATTGATGCCTCCCAAATATCTGCACGTCTAGGTCTCGCTCGGCGGATGCTGCGCCATACACGAGTTGAGGCGCGTCGTTCCGTTTGGGATCTGCGCTCCAAAGTGCTGGAAGTTCAAGGTCTGGGCGCTGCACTCCGCTCAATGGCAGTCGGCGCTTCATCAGAGGAAGGTCCGCAAATTTTGTTAGAAATTGCTGAATTGGGCCGCCCTCTTCCCGCAGGAGCCGACTTTCATTTGCTACGCATTGCCCAAGAAGCGCTTGCTAATGCCATCAAGCATGCCGCCGCTTGGGAGGTTCATATTTCGCTGGGTGAAACAGCAGATTCTGTCGTGCTCACGATCCGTGACGATGGGCGGGGTTTTCCCGTCGCGGCACTCGAAGTGCAAAACACCACGCACTTTGGCATACTTGGCATGCAGGAACGCGTCGGGAAAATGGGCGCAAACCTCGATATTCAATCATCGCCCAGTCACGGGTGCACAATTTCCGTAACTCTCTTGAATTCATCAACGTTATGATCACTCGCCCCATACGCATTCTCATTGTGGACGATCATGCGATGATTCGTCTCGGTCTCATTGGAGCGCTTTCCTGCGAGCCAGATATGGAAGTCGTAGGCCAGGCTCGTAACGGTTGTGAGGCCATCGAACTCCACGCGAAACTTGCGCCCGACATCACTCTGATGGATGGCATTTTACCTGATCGACATGGTGTGGAAATCACTCGCGAGATCATGGAGAAAAATTCGACTGCGAAAATCATCCTCGTTTCGATCAACGAAACCGGTGAGGACGTCCGCCGTGCTCTCGAAGCGGGTGCCAGTGGTTACGTTCCTAAATCCAGCGAGCAGGACATCATCGTCGAGGCGATTCGCTGCGTCGCTGCCGGTACAAAATTTCTCACTCCTATTCTGAGAAACAGACTTGATGAACAAAATACCATCGTCGGTCTGAGCAATCGCGAAGTCCAGGTCTTGCGCCTCGTCGCCAAAGGCAAAGCGAATAAGGAAATCGCCGCCATACTGGCTCTCTCCAGCGATACCGTCAAAACTCACCTCACTCATCTGATGCGCAAACTTGGTGCCGCCGATCGTGCTCACGCAGTCACTCTCGCCATCGAGCAAGGATTTTTGCGCATGTGAACAAAAATTGTCCCGTGGGACGAAACCGTTGCTCTTTGCCATCACCCAAATGGGCGATACTCTGAGCATTGTTAGGCAGTGTGGGGGAGAATATTCTAGCGACCACTACCTCCCCAAAAGGTCTAACACCCCCCAGTTTATTCTGCTACCAAATCCAATTTATGAAAGTCAAGTCCAATCCATTCCTCCGCTATTCTCTCGCGCTTGCCGTATCATCGACCTTCCTTTCTGCGACCGCCGCCACCTACGACTGGACAGGGGCCACGGACTCTAATTTTACGACCGGCAGCAACTGGGTTGGGGGTGTTTGGACTCAATGGAGCGACTACAATATCGGAGGGACCCCGACCAACACGACACTCACCATCGACGGTTACTTCGGGATTAGTAGTCTGAACCTGCAAAGTGGTCTGACGACAGACATCGTC
>CAIRGO010000174.1 GCA_903878115.1 Akkermansiaceae bacterium
GCCCAGACTAACGTTGCCTTGGTGGCTTTCAATCGGGTCACAAGTTGCTCTAGATCTTTCTCATACTCTTCAGGAGTCGATAAAATTTTGCCGTTGGCCTTATCGCGATTCCCCTGATTTTTTGATGTGGGATTTCGATAGCATAAATCCCACAGACCCCAATTGAAATGGATCACATCCCATTTTTGCGCACCTAACCATTTGTCGATTTTTTCGAGACCGATCGAAGTATCGCCACAGTTATCTGGTCCCTTTCCAGCCATTGGTCGATAGACATTTGCTCTGCCGAGCAATTTCGCGCGCACCATCCGTGTGTAGCCGATGGAAATGGAATCGCCAATGATCAATACATTCGGCAAGGCAGGATCCGCCGTAAAACTCCAACCACCTTTCAAATCCGCTGCAGGCGTAAATGGCTTGAGTGGTTTTTCCTCCGCATGTAAGCTCATCACCAGCAATGCGCCTAACAGGCACGGTTGCAGCACCGCATTTCGCAGGATACTTACAATTTTGTTTAACAATGGCGGCATAATTTTCTAATTTTTATCTCGGATTATCCAAACTGAACGAGCGTGATGAATGCCCATTCTCGTAATCGGCGACTGAATCGTAACGATCCCACTGATTTTTACCAACTTTTTTTCTCCGTAACCATCGCTATTTACGGGGCGGTTTCGTCACGGAATGGTTGCAGGCATAAAACAAACAACAAACATACTACCCCCCCTTACCACAACTACCTCATGTGCCGCTGCGGATTCTCTTTATCAGAACTTGGATGCCTACAAATATCGCACTCAGAACAGCAAAGGGCAGCACCATATAAATCCACCCTAAGAGAAGACCAAATACTCCATTAAAGGCACCGCCATCGGTCAAGCCGATCATAAGATTAACCAGAAACCAGCTCATCATCGGCACCGATACCCAAAGCGAATACCAAGTCATGGAAGGCTCACTGCCTTGGCGACGAGAAGGGCAATCGGCCATGCGCAAAAGGCGACGAAAACGAAGTTTGTGAAAATGGGGCGATGTTGAAAACTTCCCAATAAAATGGTAAGCACAATAAATATATTTACTCCTACCAACACTCGAAACATCAAACCCTCCGTTCTACCCCACACATCACTCCATAGTGCGACAAAGGGCATAGTCACTAGAATCAGTAGCAGAAACTTAATGATGATTTCTCCCATTTTCGGTGTGAACGATGAGCACATGCACCACTAACAGCGGCGGCGCACGTCGATCACGGGGTTGAGGTTGGAACTATGCGAGAGCATGTATACAGGGCGGCTGATAGGGGATATTGTTTCTCGACTTGCAGGGCTTCTTATTCATAGTGCGTCCATAATCGCAGAACTTTCACTATCCCTTCACAACCAAGAACTTCATAGACCAATCTATGCTGAATATTAATTCGCCTCGAATATGCCCCCTTCAAATCACCAACCAGCGCCTCAAATGGAGGCGGATCGGCAAATGGGTCTTCTTGTATAATCTGAAGGAGTTCTTTCGCTTTTTTAGCGAGTGGCGTACCCTTGAGCTTTTTTGCATCCTTCCGTGCTTGTCGGGTATAAACTAGCTCGTAGCTCATAGATCTATGTCTCTACTGCACTTCCCAAGAGGTTCGGCCATGCCAGCTAAGATCGACTCACGCATACCTGGAATACTGACCAAATAAAGCGTCTCTTGAATTGACCTCCAGTCCGCTTCAGAAATCAAAATGGCATTACCCCGCTTGCTTGTGATCTGGATCGGCTCATGTGCTTCGAGCGTCGAATCTATCACCTTGTAGAGGTCGGCACGCGCTAAAGTTGCTGAAATAGTTTTCATACGTGATAGCGTACGCTAAAGAACCCGCCGTGCAAGTCTAATTTTTTGCAGAACGCCAACCTTGAGCCTTTTCAAACTGCGTCCGCGCGGTTTGAAATAGGCTACGAGGTGATGTTCGGTTTCTCCTTCCATCTCCGGATTGCTCGCAAAGTAATGACAATCAAGACGGGCAGCATTGCGGAGGGGGCCAAAAGCATGGTATAGAGCATGGATGGTCCGCGCCATTGCCAGTCGGCTGAGTAGAAAGGGTAAACACGGGCGTTAGCCAGCGCCAGCATCATGGATGTTGAATAGAGCGGCAGCGTGAGGCCGTGGAACCCAGTTCGGATGCCGAGATAGGACCCCGCGACGGCTGGCACAGCCATAATGACTAGAAGTGCGGCTGCATCACTGACCTTGAGGGCAGCAGCAATCCAGAAAGCCAGCACGCAAAGAAGCGCTCCTGTTGACGACATTAATTGGTTCATAATGTGTTTCATCATTCTCACCGAACAGTTAATTAATTCAGTCGGGAATCATATCGATTTTGCAAAAAATTGAAAAGTCTTGTTTTTGCGTAATTTTAAATCGTTTATTATTAACAACTTATGATCTTTTCTTAGACATATTAGTTTTTGGGAACATGAAGAAATAAAACCTTCCGACCCTAACAGATATCGTGCAGCAGAGTTCGACTAAGTGTGTTATCGTTGTTTATACCACTGCGCGCGGCGGCGCAACTCGCTATAATTTGTCTGTAACTTTAAACGACTCGTCATCCGAACGAACTATTGCCTATGCAGCTGTTCGTAGAATTTCCATCGCTCCGGATCTGCGATATCTCTCATGCCGGGCTTCGCTCCAAGCGTCATCGTTTCAGGTTTGTCAGGGTGAAATGCCCGCCATGCTTGTGCCCCCGAACCATTCGGATTTCAAAACTTCACAAAATTCACCCAACACGTTGAAAGCTCATCTGCGACGCGTCGATCAACATCTGTCCAAGGCCGATTCAGTTTGGCAAGATTGTTGAAAGCATAGACCAGATCTGAACTGTGGAATGCTCCAAACTCGGGATGCTCGGGCCAAGGAATCGCCTGATCAAAAAAATATGTATAAACTGGCGACTTGGCACTTTTCGCGCGCTTTTGAGCCCAGGAAAAAATGGATGCCATGCGATACTCCTGCTGGGCGCGTTTTGCAGCTGTGCGGGATTCCTGATCGATCTTGACCGGGCAGAGCGCGAGATATGAATCCGCGAGGCCACTGAACGCCGCTTTTTTTTCACCAAACATGGATGCCACTGCCGTGGGAAATGTCGCCACTGTGGTTTTCATCATTTCCGCAGGGGGGCCGAAGTCATCCGCCGTCATGCCTGTGAGAATCGGCACATCAGCCGTCATTCCCTGATCCAGTGCCTTTGGATAATCAACCAAAAACGACCACCCGTCCGTATTCATTCCGCCGCCCAAAGCCGCCTTGGTGAAGGGTTCCACGGCGGGATCATCGGCGAATAGAGCCTCTGCCGGCATCTTTCTTAACTCCGCAATGGACGCCACTTTCTTGGCCGCAGCAAATTTCAATCCTTGCTGCTCTTTCTGCCAGACGTTGCCAATCGAATGCTGCTTCGTCAGGAAATCATACGGAAAATTTACGGCAATGGCTCCGCGATACAAGCCTTTCGTCAGCGGACTTGTCATCAGATAATGCATCGCCATGCAACCGCTCGACTGCACACAAGGTGACTTTCTGAGGATCGCCTCCGAATGAAGCAATATTATCGTGCACCCATTTCAGCGCCGCGATCATGTCCAGCATGCCATAGTTGCCAAAGACTTTGTGCGGTGATTCCGCTGTTAATTGCGGATGCCCCATGCCGCCAAGAATCCCGAGTCGGAAGTTGAATGTCACAACAATAACCCCCTTTTTCGCCATTTGCTCACCTTCGTAAATCGGAATGCTGCCTGAACCCCGCGTGCCAGAGCCACCATGGAGGTAAATCATGACGGAGAGCTTCTCGGATGCATCCTTGGCGGGCGTCCAGACATTGAGAAACAAGCAATCTTCATTCATCGGACCACGCGTCGCGAACTCCTCCGTATACGGTGGTGCCCCGGTGCTGAAAGGCTGAGGACAGCTTGCCCCAAACGCATCCGCCTTGTGAACCCCGTCCCATTTTTCGACCGGTTGAGGTTCGCGCCAACGTAGATCCGCAACGGGCGGCGCCGCATACGGAATTCCTTTAAATGACGTGACCTGATTCACTGAATTTTTCACTCCCTGAACGAGGCCCGATCTGACACGAACAGGATTCTCAAGTGCAGTCACCGAACTCGACAACGAAACAAAGAGCAAAAGGAGGAGATATTTCATGTTGAAGTGCAGGGGGGCAATAATTTGTCTGGGAAGTTATACGCTGACTCAACTACCACAACGTGGTTACGCATAATAGCCCAGAGTTGCCCGCTCCGGGGCTACCCTGGGTAAAATCACCCACAAAAAAACCTGCCGCACCCAAAGGGTGCAAGGCATCACGAAGGGAATAGAGAAATAGAAAAAATGAGCCCCCCCGTGAGATAGTCTGTTGGGGGATCGTAACAAATACAGAATTGACATCTGATGACTGATTAGTGATGGTTTCTCTGAAAGAAAAAGTCACGCTTGGAGCGAGGGCCGTAACGCCTAAAATCGTCAGAGAACTCTTGCAAGAATCACCATGAAACAACTCCTCACCATCGTTTTTTCCCTCGGTATGTTGCCTTGGTCGTTCGCGGAACCCGCGTCGCGTCCGAACTTCCTGTTGATCATCGCCGACGATCTCAACTGGCAAGACCTCGGTTTCACTGGCAACAAAGAAATCCACACGCCCCAGCTCGACAAGCTGCGCAGCGAAGGGATGTGGCTGCGCAACATGTTCAATCCCGCGACGACTTGTTCGCCGACACGCCACGCGCTCTACACCGGGCTGGATTGCATCCGCTCTGGTGCCTATCCGAATCACACCCGCACGTATGATGGCACGAAAAGTATGTTCACCTACTTCAAGGGGCTGGGCTATCGCGTCGGGCTTCAGGCGAAAACGCACGTCGGGCCGAAGCCCTCTTTTCCCTATGAATCCATCAGCGCCAATCAGGATGACTTCGCTGCCTTCGGAAAATTTGTCAACCGCGACAAAACCCAACCGTGGCTAGCGGTGTATGCATCGCATGATCCCCATAGCCCATGGGATCGCGGACCGAAAAATCTCTACGATCCCGCGAAGTTGACCGTGCCTTCTTACCTGCACGATAACGCCACAACGCGGAAACTACTAGCCGCCTACTACGCGGAAATTACTTCGCTCGACACCCAGGTCGGCGCGCTGATGAAAATTCTCGATGAAGGCAAACTGGCGGACAACACGCTGGTGATGTTCGTCAGCGAACAGGGCAGTTCCTTTCCCTATGGCGGCAAGTGGTCGGTCTATGACAATGGCGTGCACTCGGCCACCATCGTTCGTTGGCCCGGGAAAGTGAAGGCTGGTTCGAGCAACGACGCGATGATGGAATATCTCGATGTGCCGCCGACATTTCTTGCGGCTATAGGCGAAGATCCGACAAAGATCGACACCGGTTGTCCGGATGCGAAGGGGAATCGTGGGTTCGACGGGAAAAGTTTTCTGGAGGTACTGCTCGGCAAGTCGGACCATCTGCGCGACGCCGTTTTTTCCCAACACACCACCGTCGGCATCAACGGCTACAAGCAACCGTATCCGATGCGTTCTGCGCGCGACATTCGCTACAAATACGTCCGCAATCTAATGCCCGAAAACACCTATGAAATCAGCGGTATTCACAAAGGAGAACCGATCGATTCATGGAAAGAAGATGCCAAGAACGACCCAGCGTTGGCGAAGCGCATCGACTGGCTCTGCCACCGTCCTGGTGAAGAACTTTACGACCTCCAGAGTGATCCGTTAGAGACCAACAATCTCGCGACCCATGCTGAGCTGGCCGAGGTAAAAAAACGCCTGAGCGGGCAAATGGATGCATGGATGGCGCAGCAAGGCGACAAGGGCATTGCCACAGAATTGGCCGCAAAAAGTCGACAAGGCGCAGGCAAAGAAGACGACAGCAAAGGCGATGCTGCAACGACCAAGAAACGAAATAAAAAAACGACCCAGTAAAAAAATACGAACCATGATAAAACACCTTTCTATCCTATTCACCCTGATCGTCGCATCCAGTGCGTTTGCGGCCGAGTCAAAGCCTAACATCGTCTATATCCTCGCCGACCAATGGCGCGGCGATGCCACTGGCTACGCGAAAGACCCGAATGTAAAAACCCCGAACCTGGACCAACTGGCACAGCAGGGACTCAACTATACCAATACCGTGTCGGTCTGCCCGGTTTGCACACCACATCGCGCATCGCTGATGACCGGACGTTTTCCGACCTCGACGGGAATGTTTCTCAACGATGCCTATCTGCCGTCGGAAGAACTGTGCATGGCGGAAATTTTGCAACAGGCCGGTTACGCGAGAGCATACATCGGCAAGTGGCACATCGATGGACAGGGTCGGGAGAGTTTCATCCCGCCCGATCGTCGCCAGGGTTGGGACTATTGGAAAGGCAACGAATGCACCCACACCTACAATAAATCAGCCTACTATAGCGGCAATGATCCAGAGATAAAATACTGGGA
>CAIRGO010000175.1 GCA_903878115.1 Akkermansiaceae bacterium
CATACTGGTTTTCGCTATTCTCCACCTATCCACTTTGCCCACGTACGGCGCCTAACTGCTCGCGCAATATCTCAAACCGTGCCGCCGCCAAAACTTTCAACTTCCCAACAGTGGTTGTCTCCATCGCATCATACGCTTTCGATAGTTCACTAATCACCGCCGCTTCCTGCCTACGCAGATCGATCTTAGTGCGAATCTCTCGCGTCTCTTGATCCATTTTAGAAAGCAGAGCATCCGTGCTTTTCGCATATTCATCCTGTTTCTTTTTTGCGGCTTCCGTCTGATCGCTAAAATGTTTGAGCGCCATGCCCACGGCCACCAATCCCGCGACGATCAGAAACAATGGATTCGCCAACATCCCCACGGCCAGAGCTTTGAACTGTGCTCCGACAAAACGGATCGCCACACCCATGCCGCGCATGGTCAGCCCTGCCACTTTCGTCGCCGCCGTTACACCATTTGTGCTCACAATGTTTCGCGTAGCAGCACCAGCGGCTTGCATGTGAGCCACCGCTTCAACCTTGAGCCCTGCTGCATTTGCCCTAATCGCCGACAGCAATGAAATTTTAATGCTTTGCAATTTTGTCATCACGCCAACGCTACTTCCCTGGGCTGCATTCAACATCACCGTCGATTGCGCCGCCGCTTTATTCCCTGCCGCCACCATGAGGATTTTTGCCACAAATGCCGCCATCGATGCACCAGCCGTGAGCGTGAACGCTGCCGCCAATCCGATCACGCCTTTAATCAGCCATGTGATAGCAGTGCTAAAACCGTCGATGCTAGTCACGCTTTCCACCGCTTTATTCTTCATGCGCTCCCACCAATTACTCACGTCACCAAAAGCCTTGCCCATTTCTTCGGCCACCGGCTGCACCGATTCCATCATCGCGATACTACTTTTGATGCCAGCCTTTTCACCTTCCATGAAATTAGAACTGAATCCTGCTTGTAACGACATCTTGGTATCGTCATACGTCGATTGTAACCCTTCGAGAGATTTGCTCATGTTATCCATCGCACCCTTGTTGCGCTGCATCTCCGCTTCCACAATACGCCAAATCGCCAAGCCGCTCGTATTCGTCGCTTGCAGACTTTCGATCTGATTGCGCGTCGCACCTGTAATCACACCCATCTCTTGCAAACGCATTGCCGCTTCGCCCACTGGCCGACCACTCATCAGCCCATCGTAAAGCCGCCCCACACTTCGAGACGCTTCCGCTAACCCCGCATCAGCCACCGCAGCAGCGTCACCTACCAACATCATTCCAGCTTTCCCGCTCAATGCTCCTTTTGTAAGATTCTCCAAAATCTTATTTGCTTCTGCCGTTTCCTCCAATCGGAAAGGTGTTTTCGCTGTGAATTCCATCAGCTCCTTCACTCGATCACGCGCACGTTCCATACTGCCGAGTAGCGGTCTGAATTGAATCGTCATCCGCTCCAACGTAGCCGCCGATGTCATGCCGAGTTCCTTCCACGCACTGACTAATCGTTTGGTCATCACTAAGAACGCCAGCGATGCGCCCACACCCAGCTCTAGCGGCCCGAGAACTTTAGACATGAAAACGGAGCGGATGCCCGACCATATCGCTTGCACCTTACTGCCACCACTCGCCAGAATTGCCACCGGCTCTAAAAGTGAACCCGTGAAATCAGCCCATTGGCTTTTCAGCTTACCGATGCCAGAGCTTTGAACTACGACGTTCGCGGTTGTAGTCGTTTGATTATTCGCCATACCGTTACGTAACGGTCAACCCCTGAGCTTTCTTCTCCGCAGCCTTCTCCGCGTCCTCTTTCCGCTTGCGTTTCGCTTCGGCAATCATCGCCTTGATCGCTTCGCCATGTTCAGCCAAGCCACGTTCGAACTGTTCATCGTGTTCTGTTTTTATCCCCATGTCCACGCCACGGTGCATGTAACATGCAGTGCAATACCACTCCGCTTCTCCAGGACTCAATGACCACACCGTATCAGGCTCCCATCCACCGCTGGCACGGACAACGCCGCAGACGAGAGATAACAATCCGGGCATAGATTCATACGTCGGCTCGTTACTATCACCGCCACCGCCACCACCGTTGCGTTGCGGGGCGCAGCCATGATCTTCCATGTAAGCCAACAGCAATTTGTATTCCTTCGCCAGATCGCCGCGCCATGCCCTCCACAAGAACACCCACGCTTCCCACCATCGAGGGCCGCGACCCATCAATCGTTTCACCCGATCATCGATGTGATCGAACGGCAACTGACAAATCCTCACCGCCAACTCCACGGCTGGCCAGTCCACGGTACCACCAACCACCGCACTGCACTCTAATGCTTCCAACCAAAATCGATGCCGCAGGGTGAACCGCGACAATCTCCTACCAAAAACCACATGCTCCGTATGAGCAAATGCTTCATAAAACCGCTCTTTATTCGTCATCACCGTTACGTAACGGTCAACAAAGGCACGAAAAAGCGACGAGAGGTTGCCCCCTCGCCGCTGCTACACATGCTATCAACGGAAAAATCTTATGCCAAACCAGTGACGTTTTTATGCGACTTACCAGTAAGCTCGGCTTTGGCGTAGTCCTTGTTGTTGAGATCTTCTTTGCGTCCCATCACAATGAAGTAACGACCTGCAAACTCAAACGACAAACCATCCTCGAAAAGCTCCTTGTCCACCAAGTAACCACTGAGAGTGAAGTCCACCGTGTCATCACCGACCACCACGCTATCGACTTCGCCATCTTCATTCTCTGCCTGAGCAGAAAACTCTGGAGTAAAGTTAAGACTGAGCGTTTGCGGCTTCACACCTACTGCTGCCGCGATCGCTAACGCAGAGGCATCATTGAAGCCAAAAATATAATCACCGTTCCCATGTTTCGTAAAAGCCATGCCTTTATGCGTGTGTCAACTTTACGCTCTACCAGCCCCCGCCGTGATGAAAAACACATCGGCGTAAACTTTTTCTCCACGCGGCCCACTGACCTGCACTTCTTCATGTCGGTGCAGATCGAACCCATACAAGCGCACATTCCGTTCCTCGTCCACGCATCCTACAGGAGTTGCTTCGATCGCATCATAAATTGCTTTCACCGCGTCGTGATGACTGACCACTGCACCACCACCTTCACGATAAATATCAGTGACCACTACCACCTTTACTTCTCCATGCCAGACATCGGTGCCACCAATGATCTGATCGAGTTCTTCAATTCGCACCACGGCGAACGGCGGTACCGCAGCAGCATCACGCCGCTGGGCATAGACGGGCATACTCACCCGTATCGACAAATCATCTGCCCATGCTTCTGATAGAGAATTCCTCATAAATCGTTCATCGCCTTATCTACTTCTTTTTGCCACTTGGCACCGTCCCATCCCATCGCCGCGATCACGGCCGCTTGCCCTTCGGTTTCCGCAACGGGAGCTACTTCTTTCGCCGCCGCGTTTAATTTCTTTTCCGCACCGCGTAGCTTGATCGGCAATCGATCAAGCCAATCGCGTAACCCATTCGTGAATGATACTTTCGCCCCGAACATCTTATAGATTTTTGACAAAATTAGTAATCGCACGGGAATACACCGCCGCCACCGCTTCATGCTTGTCCTTGTAGAACACCCACTCGGTAGGATTAGAATGAAAGAAAGGCTCCACCAGCACAGCCAAGCCCGGTGACTTAATCAGAAAACCCGCACCATCGCCCGATGGTGTATGATACGTGCCTTTATCCTGACGTGCGCGGCTTCCTGGGAATGTCTTTTGCCATTCCTTTGCAAACGCCGTAGCCAGTCCCTTAGACGCATTGTAGTGGAACTGATGTCCATTTGCCAGTGCCGTGTCCACATCATTGTAATGCAGTTCCACGCAAATGAGATTTTGCGGCTGTGCTTTTTTCACTGCCGCAGCCATCGCCGTTTGCCGCGCTCCATAAGGCTTGAGCGTATGAGTATAGCAAAACACATCGAACCCCGCAGCACGGAGTTGGGAATCCATGAATGACTGAACACTCAGGTTATAGCCACGCTCACCTGCCGCGCCGCCACCTGGCTCATGACCGACTACGATCGCAATCTGCTTGGCCATTACTTATCGCCCTCCTGATCGACTACGATTTCAGCGGCTTTTTGCTCGATCACGATTTCCGCGACTTTCTGTATCACAGGAACGTCCAGCCCATACGTGCGAGAACCATCTGGCCCGACTCTTAGCGTGCAAGCTGAGTTAGCCAACAATAGACATACCAAAAATGCTTTAGTGAGTTTCATCAACAATCCCCAAGCGTCAACCATCATCATCTGGCTCGCTAGGCAACGACAGCGCACCCCACCAAAAAATAAGCAGATCTTTCATACTTCATTACATAAGGGAAATGCAGACATCCCAAAAATTGAAACCACATCCCATTGAACCAGTATTCCGCATGCTCATCTCTCCCAGACGTCCGTATATCACAGTGAGAACCGCGCGGCGCGGGGTGGCAGAAAAAACACCTGATATACGCACGATCCCCAAAAAAAATCCTTGCAATATAAACAAAAACCCTGTTTTCTTATCCCGCTAAGCCTGTGTGATATATCACTGCGGGATCCTACTAATAAAGACTGTTCTGCAAGAATGTTCATTCGCATATTGATACTAACTCTAGCTTCAATCTCTCTGGGATGCACTCCTGAGAATGATGAACCTGAATCGCAGGTTAGCGATGTGACTCAACTTAAGGAGAGCAGTTTGGTTGAACTCGTGGATCAACTCGATAATATCCTTTTTGTTGACTCCCATCCAGGTGGGATAATGGGAATAAAGGGTGAAGAGGATATTTTAGCTTTTTGTAAGCTAAATTTCAAGAAGGGCGGTCAAGTTTCTTTTGAGAGCGGTGCATACAATTTTTGTGAATACCACGGCAGCTTTCAAGTAGATGGTGATGAAATCTCGATTGCTTTTGACTCTGGTTCTCACGTTTTTGATATCAAGGGTGAAGCAAGTCCGATTTATTTTCCAAAACTTATAGTCAATCAATCACCACAGGGTATAGAATTGTTTAGGAAGGATGGCGAAACGCATTTAAGGGAGCACTGGAATGTTTATGAAGGCACAGATATTTTCCCTTTAATTCTAACGCCATCTGGACTCAGAATGATACAAGCAGAACAAGCCGGCGCTGGGCAACCCGCTACCCGCCCCGAGTCGACGTCGGAGGGTAGCGACAAACCTCAACCAGAATCGGAGGGGCGCTCCCGGTAGCGGGTGCCAGGCCTCGACGTTCGCCAGAATAAACCAATAGAACCATACACAATGAAATCGAATAAACTAAGAATCTTACTAATACCGCTATTTGTCGTATCGGCACTAATCGGGTGTATGGCAGAGGCGCAAACCTCGAAGCTAGGAGCGGACGGTATATCGGTGGTCATTCCCGAAGGCTGGACCTCGAAGCTTGGAGCTGACGGGAGATATGTAGCGATTCCATCTGGAGGAACCTCAAAATTGGGGGCGGATGGTAGATACGTAGCCATTCCCGAAGGCTGGAC
>CAIRGO010000176.1 GCA_903878115.1 Akkermansiaceae bacterium
GAGTGTAGAGAATTTTTGATTTTCTGAAAATATTTCTTGTCTTGGCTTCTGATTTCGGTTATTTCCTTTATCGGAAATTTAAATCACTTATGAACGACTTTTCCTTTCACGGCTTGCCTCCCCGTTTGAATCAAGCGTTTGACTCCAATAAGTCCTCTGGCGCTTCGCTCTGGAATAACCCGATCACCAGAAGATCATTCTTGAAAAGAAGCGGCGCGGCGACGGTGGGAACATTAGTTTTGCTTTCTCCAGCATTAAACACAGTCGCTGAAGCTGAAATACTAACTTTACAGTTATCTGATGGCACTTCCTTTACAAGAGATTTCTCAAGTACGGTTGAGTGGTTTTTTGAAGTATCTGAGGAGCCAGATGACCTGAATGAACCAGATGTAGCCAAAGAATACGCCTTTAGGGACAATCGTAACCCAGAATGCGCAGACGAAGAAGGGTGGAAAAACAAAAAAGTAACACCGCTATCTGCACGCTTCCCTCACCCTATTAATATAGGCACTTATAATTTACAAGTTCCGGAGGACGGCATGTTCCAAACAATGACGGCAGCCTCAAGATTTTTCGCTACAGGGCCAAATAATGGTCGATATTCTGAAGTTACGTTTGGAGGGAGAACTAAAGGATACATATTTGAGGACGGCGACTTACTTGGTGAGCACACCCCTAAAGCAGTTGCCTCGGCTGTAGTAGGTGGCGCCACATGGACAATTGATAAAAATACAGGTACTATAACTCAACCTCATAAAGACAATTGCGTAGATCATGAAGCAGCCACTGTCGGCACAGGTTTTGCAAAATTTTCAGTTACATTGGGTAAAAGCGGCGGCTCTATTGAATTAGGCTGCAATCAAGTTGTTGGTGGGATAATTTGGAAATTACTCGTTAAAGCTACTAAAACAGCAGCAGAAGCAGGGGGCGAAGTCGGTGGTGACCTAAATATCGAAAATTTTGAGTGGGAGGGTGCAGCGCTTGAATTCAAATGGAGCGTTTGCAAATTGAAAGTTACACATTACACATACATAGGTCACGATGGCATAACCAGATCCATGCCAGACAAACTCGAGCGCTTCCCCATATCACATTCTGAACGAGGTCACGCCAAAGAAGATGACTATGCTCCACTTCCTTAATAATAGTATATGATACTAAGAAAATCGAGTTTCTTGTTTTTTTCATTACTGCTAGTATTTGCGTGCCTATACTGGCAATTTAACACTACTGAAAACGAAATTGATAACGTTCAAAAACCGCTAGATAAAGAAATAACTTCATCAGGTAGAATTAGCGAACCCCAAAAGAATACAAATTCCAATACAACCAAAAACAATGATCCTGATAACAAGAGCTTTCAGGATGGTCAGGCTAAAATCATTCGAGATTTAGTCGATTCTTATGCGAGCGGAGAGGTTGCAGCAAATCTTATAGTGGACAAATTAATGCTGAATCCAGATTCCTACAGATATGAGTCCCTCTGGCTGTATTTTATTGGTAAACTCAAAGCAGATGATTTCCATTACATACTCACTCATGTGACTACTAAAGTAAACCACTCGGTTGGAGCCACTTTGGTTCGGAAAATGACATCTTTAGCAATCGAAAAGGAAATGGATGTTAATAATGTGATTGATAGTATTCCAGAAGGACTCATGAGACGATACGCTCTTGAGCAGCTTCTTCGCAGCAGCGGAAAGAATATATTGAAGTGGTCAAAAATCATCGTTGCCAATGAAAACATCGATCATGGACATCTGTGGGATGATACTTGGAGCGAAGGCGTGGGCTTAGACGCATGCAACTCTGGGGACTTATCATTATTGTATGGATTGTTTGTAGGCCCTGGAAAACAACAGGCGAAAGCAATCTTAATTGATCGAGCTTCAAAAATCAGTGGAAGCCTTGCCGAAGTGGGGAAATTTATGGCCGAGGAGGGATATGATGATACTGTGAAAAGTATTATATATGATATGCGCGTCAAGGAGATGAAAGTTGATGAGTTAAGCGCAATATCTTTGGATAAATACCCTTCAGGTGAAGCGCCCAATATTGCTAGGCAGGCAGCAAAGATTATTGCTGACAAGCGCACACCTCATGAGGCCGTAGATTGGTTGCTTACTCAACCGCGCGAGTACACAGGAATGGCTTTTAATGCCGTAGTAGTCAACTGGCTTAAATTATCTCCAGAAGAGGCGACTAAACAAATTAGTGATATCATAGACAATGAATATCGAGATCGCGGATTTCTGCTTATCGCTGATTACTTGAATCGACCAGAAGAAAAAGAAATAAGGCTGCGTTGGATAAATGCCATTCATGACAGTGACTTAAAAAATCAAACACTTAAAAAATATGGGTATTAGCTTAAATGAGTCATGAATTTTTTAGTTTTTCCTTCCCCATCTAATATTTCCGCTAAACCACTCGCTTCATCATTCCTCCGCAATCTCACCACTGCTGAACTTTGTTGCTGGAAAAATGATCCTCAGCCTTTGTTTCGGGTGGAGAGAAAAGGCATGCGGGAGATTGTGACGGATCAGAAGATGAGCGATCATTTGGACTCATTCATTGAACTTGATCTAACGCAACTAGAGTGTGATGCAAACGATACTATCATTTTGATGAATCCCTCAGCACTCTGCCTGCGCAATCCTGATCATCTTTGGCCAGAGCAGATACAAGGAGAATTTTCCTCAACGCAACCTGATCTGCTGTGGATGGAAGATCGGAAAGAGCGGTTGCGTGGATCGCCGTTTGCGGCGCTACTGACGCAAGAGGAACTTGCAAACTATGGCCATCGCTTCGTCGCCTCTACAGGAATGGTGGCGTGCAGGGGCTCATGCCTGGATCGACTATTTGCGGTATGGAAAGACATTCTTGAGAGCAATACATCGTTAGATGAATCCATCCGCGAGAAAGCCGTGTGGAACAAAGTCTTAGTGAGTTTAGCAAATGAGATAAAACAAAAGCCCTTCGAGCGCGGCGAAGTTATTCCCGTTCGCGAGAGAGAAATCGATTGGGATGAAGTGCGCAATGCCTGCATCGTCAGCGTCAGTGATTGGAAAGATGAAAAAGCCAAAGATTACTTCCTCCGCTGCCTCTACTTCGGACATTTCTTCGGCGATGAATCGGGGCTGATGTTGAATATACTTGATCCGTAATTGAGGTAAGGGCAAAAAACATATTAGGTATATTTGCTATGGAAAAACTAATTTGCAAAATCTTCAACGATAGCCATTCTTGCACATTGAGAGAGATGTAAAGAGCAAGGAAACGTAAGAATCTATTTTTTCCTATATGCCTGTTCCCAATCGTTCCCAGCCGTCTGGCACAGAAAAGCGGCAGACGCTGTTGTATCTGTTAAAAAAGCATTCTGTGAAGCATTTTGTGGAGACGGGAACCTATCGCGGGGACACGGTTAAAGTCCTCGCAGATCATGTGGATAGCGTCAATACCATAGAACTTGATGAGAAACTGTTCCTCGCGGCCAAGCAGCGGTTCGCGCATCAATCGCATGTCAAATGCTGGCATGGCTGTAGTGGAAAATTACTTGATGAAGTCCTCAAGCAATGCATAGGTCCTGCTCTCATTTGGTTAGATGGCCATTACTCCGGAGGAGTAACGGCCCGCGGTGAAGAAGTAAGTCCCATTCTCAAAGAAATCCTCCATGTGGCGGGTAGTGACAATGCGGCAAAACATGTGATTCTCATCGATGATGTTAGGTTATTTGATGGTAAAAATTACCCGCGCCTTAGCGATACACTGGACTGGATCGCCCGCCATTTGCCTCTTCACCACATTGAAGTTTATAACGATATCATCTTCGTGGAACCGCCTTGTGATGTTAGCCAGATGTCGGCAGATACGTTAGCGCTGGGCTATCAGCATGCGCCACGGAAAATCATCTCCACCGATGGGGCTTATCGACTTTTCTTCGGTGAAAATTTCGACCGCGAGGCGGCATGGAGAGCCGGTTTTCACGATAGTGACTGCGTTTCATCTATATATATCGACCGCGCATGTCGGTTTGGAAATTCCATACAGCAATGGAAGAATGCACTAGGTGTGGCGTTACAGCATGGTCTTCGGCGGATTTATACTCCCGGCTATTGGTGGATGAAGCAAGGTGTGTTCCAACTATCTTGTGGTATAGAAGTGGTAAATATTGCTAACACTATCATGAGTGATGAAGAGGTTCTGCTATCGGGAAGATTTTTTGACATTTCCGGCCTACGCACGTTTTCTCCTGAAAAGCTCACTCACAAGCAGGCGGTGCAATTGCTTGAGGAAAACGTCGTTGCAAAACCAGCAGGAGACGCATTGCCAGAAAACCACTTAGTGATTCACGTCCGTGCAGGTGACATTTTTACGGGACCAGATGTTCACCCACTCTACGGTCAACCACCGCTCGCTTTTTATTTGAATGTGCTGGACTCTCAAAACTGGGCGCATGTAACGCTGGTGGCTGAGAACGGTGCGAATCCAGTGTGGCAACTGTTGATTGCACATTGTCAGGCTCAACTCACATGTGATGCAAGGGAAGGAATGAGTCTTAGCGAAGATATTGGCTTTTTATTACGCGCACATACCATCGTCACAGCACGCGGCACATTTGCTTCAGGATTGGCTTGCCTCTCTCCGCATTGGCGGAAAATCATCACATTTGAAAATCGTTTTCCTAACTGGGGTAATGCGAACATTTCATCAGAAATATGGACTGACGTGGGCGGCGACTATCGGGAGAAAATACTGGCATCAAACTGGGCTAACACGGCAGCGCAGCGTGAAATGATGCTCAGCTATCCCGGCCACAAGCTTAAAAAATCGACCGAATGTATTTAGTTAGTTTTGTAATCTGTCACACACAACCTACGAGAGTCTTGTGCCATCTTCCCTCAGCTCTGGGAACATGAGGCATAACCTAGCCTAAATCATCATCATGAAAAAAAGAATTGGCATCATTGGTAATCCGGCTTCACTTTCAACTCATTCACGGGACAACACGGGCAACATCATACATGGTCATGCTGCGTTGCACTTGTTCGCTGATGCAGATTACATTGACTTTGACCTAAGTGAGAGCAACATAGAAAAAGTACGAAGTGAATTCACTCACGTCGGTTTTGTGGCCGCAACGAATTTACATGTTTCAGGTATTCCTAGTTATATTGATTCACAAGTGCAGGCAGCAACGTTAATTGAAAAATTAGATTTGCCAGTTTGTGCTTTTGGATTCGGTTGCCACGCGCAGTTGGGTGACACGATCTCTGCAGCGAGCGTGGACTCTCGTTCTATCAAGCTCTTGCGCGTATTAGCCGAACGATCCCATACAATAGGTGTAAGAGGGGCATTCACAGCAGATCTCTGCGCCAAGTATGGAGTGACTAATGTGAGTATTGTCGGATGCCAGTCTGCTTATGTCGCAGCAATGATCAATTGCAGCAAAAGGAATCTCACAACTTCTGCTGACCGTCCTTGCGTTAATTTTAGTTGGGGAGTTAAAGAGGGTTATATGATGTATCTCGCATTAACCGAAGGGGCACAGGTAATTGGCCAAGGGAACCCAACGGAAACAGCAATACGGAACGGTGAGATTTCACGCAAAGACTTCCTTGCCAAGGGCGCAAATTATCAACTAATGCCCATAGTAGAAACCGCTATACGAATTGGAATCGTAAGCCGCGATGGCTACTATGACTATGTGTTTAAAAATTTCCACAAATTCTACGACGTAGATCTGTGGCGTGCTCATATTGCGCAACATTATGATTTTTGTGTCGGCACTCGTTTCCATGGGAATATGGTAGCCCTTCAAGCGGGAATACCTGCGCTGTGGATCGAGCACGATATGCGAGTGCGCGAATTATGCGAGCACCTGGGGCTGCCTTCTTTACCTGTGTCCAAACTAACGAGATTTAATTCATTGCGAGCATTTTCAAAAATTTGTAGTTACGAAAAATTCTGGACGAAAATGCCAGAGCGTTCGCGCGAGTTTTTGGATTACCTCGCAGGCAATGGGGTGAAAGATTTGTTAGCCCCTGATATATCTAGCGGGCTAGTTCATCTCTCAGAAGAATAAACGTTATTTCAGAAATATTTTAGCCCGTATCATATTCAATTTTCCCTAAAAAATTCACGATAAATCTACACCAACATATGATCCTAGACGAAATCGCCCCATTCAAAATCTGTGTTAATTTAGCTCACCGAAAGGATCGAAGAACTGAATCTTGGTCCCAATTTGCTAAATTGGGTATGGAAGTTGTACGCTTTCCCGCCATTGATGTGCACCGTGTGAAATCTACATGGGGTTACAAAAATGCATCCCGCTATGCATGCAGCCTGTCTAAGAGACTAGCTATACGCACAGGTAAGTTGGCAGGTGCTAGTGCGGTGTTGCTGCTAGAAGATGACGTCGTGTTTACTGATGACCTTCATGAACGGCTTGCGAAGATCGAATTACCTGATGACTGGGGCATTTTGTTTCTGGGCTGCAAGCATATTGATCGACCCGTAATTGTATCGGCAGGTCTGGTGCGTGTCAGTCAAGCAGCTGATCATCATGCTATGATCATCAGAAGCACTTACGCAAACGAAGTTCTCTGCGGATTGGCTGGAACTCGTAAGAACGCAAAGCACACTATTGCTTACTCCGATGTCAAAATGAGTTGGATCCAAGCAGAAATCCCAACGTATGCCTGTTTTCCGAATTTGGCTTGGCAACGGCCTAGCCACTCAGACAATGCTGGCTTTATTACCAAGTCTTATGACAAAGCGGGCAGGCAGGTCACAGAAAATAACAAAATTTGTGTAAATGGTCTCATTGAAGAGATGCAATCAACTTATCCCGAGGATGAAATCACTTTACCATCAGCCATAGCTATGGATGATAACATCAACTTGAACTGCCCCAGCGGCAATCTTATTGTTAGTGCCATGCAGCGGGTTCAGCTTCCCAAGAAGCAAGCCCTCGCACCGAGTATATTGGCAATACCCTCATGGCGGTTTTTGTATGATTTACCGATCATCCGAAATTTCCAGGATGCTTTTCCTATGGCCTATTACATTAACCTCGGTCGCAGAGAAGATCGACGTTGTGAGCTAGAGTTTCAATTTCGCATCCAGTGTTTAGAGGTGCAACGATTCGCTGCGGTGGATGCACGCTTTGTGAGAAATTGGCATGAATTTAGGACAAAAAGCCAATACGCATGCAGTCTCAGTCATCGCATGGCGATTCGACAAGCGAAACTCAAACGCGCTTCCTGTGTTTTGATTTTTGAAGACGATGTTGTGCTTCACCCCTTTTTCCGAGATATTATGGAACGACTCCCTCTTCCTGCGGATTGGGGTATTCTATTGCTGGGATGCACCCACGTAGAACCACCTGAGGTAGTCAAATCAGGGTGGGTTCGCGTGAAAAAATTTTGGGGGTTGCAAGCTTACGTCGTAAAACGAGAATGGTATGAAATGATCTTGGGAGAAATGCGCACGCGAGAACGCACTGGCGATGACATGGCAGCAGACGTTGTCTTATCCAACCTTGTAGATCAAATTCCTACTTATTCAGTGTATCCAAATATTGCATGGCAGGCAGATGGATACTCAGATTTGATGAATACCACAAGGAGCCCTTTCACAATAGACGGTCAGCAAAATAGACTCCTTCATGCAATCAAAGAAGTTAATGATTCGATGCGTCACAAAATCGCCTGTGAGTATGGTGACGACGTTGTAGATGAAAAGAAACATACATTTTTGCAGCCTAAAGATGTTTTTCTTACAAACGCTGCTTTATGGTCGATGGAAAAGATTTTTCCTCTTCGACTATGCCTTAACTTAGAGCAGCGAACAGATCGGCGTATGCAAGCGACAGAACAATTTGCGAAAATAGCGATGGAGGTAGAATTTTTTTCCGCCGTGGATGGGCGCAAGAAGTCGCAGCTCACCGATCCTGGTGCCTATGGGTGTGCGCTTTCGCACATTCTCATGCTGCGCAAAGCTTGGCAGAGTGGTGAGGAAGCTGTGTTGATTTTTGAAGATGACGTCGTTATTCATAAAAATCTGCGGCTGTGGGTCGAAGCGATTGAGCTACCTGTGGATTGGGGTATGTGCTATTTCGGAAATCAACACATGTATCCACCAAGCATCGAACAGCGCGGACTGGTTCGTATTCATGGATCGCAATCGACCCATGCTTATGCCGTCCGCAGAGAGTGGATCCCTACCGTCATGAAAGCGATGCGTGAAGGTCTCAAAACCTGCCGCCCCTGCGATCTGGTATTGGTGGAACTGCATCAAATGGTACCAACGTATGGCTTCTATCCAAATTTGGCATGGCAGCGGCAGAGTTATTCGAATATCACGGGCAGGACAGTGCGTCCGTTTGAAACTGATGGAGTACAAAGGTGGCAGCAGGACACAATCAAAGAATTGGATGCAGATATGCGATGGCTCTGTCAAACAATACAAGGTGCCTAAGCACATCCAATTACGATTTGCTAGAAACCAGACGTATCGCTTTCGTTAGATCATCGGCTTTTTTCTGATATTCTTCGATCAGTAGGTCTTTGAGGACATCGGGGCATGTGCGGCCGGTTTTTTATTACCAGTCGAATTGTAGGAAGCCGGATTTTTTTTGATGAGCAGCCCCATGACAGCGCCTACGTTTGTCATGGGCTTTTATGATTTGTCCCGCAGGGGGACTTGAAGGCATATCGAAGAATAAAAAACCCCGCCAGAGTTAACGGGCGGGGTTTTGGGGAAATAGTCTACTAGGCTTACCAGAACATATAATAAAGCACTAACATACAGGCGATGACCGCAACGCCGCCGATTTTCGCGACCTTCGAGGATTCAAGTGCGATGGTCTCGGATACGGGTAGTTTGGCTGGTGTTTGTAATGGATTTACTAGGGTCACAATGGCACCTAACAAAACAATCACTAAGAAGCAGATGCCCATGCGATCGAGGAATGAAATTTCGTTAGAAAACCACATGCCATTTTTGCAGAGCACTGGTCCGATGAACCACTTGATGGCGCCGTAAAGGAAAATATTTACGATGATTCCCAGCCATCCTAAGTAACGGGGTGCTCGTGGAGCGAGGAAGCCAAACAAAAATACGGCGAGAATTCCTGGGCTAATAAATCCTTGGAATTCTTGGATGATGGTGAAGATGCCACCGAATGCAGGATTGCCTAGGAATGGAGCGATGATACATGCGATCAGCACAAACAATAGCGTGAACCCTTTGCCCGCATTGACCAATTGGGTTTGGCTGGCATCCTTCTTGAATTTTTGAAAAATGTCCATGGTGGCAATCGTCGCAGCGGAATTGAGCATCGATGCCAGAGAGGAAACGACCGCGCCAAAAATAGCAGCCAGCACGAACCAAGTGATCCCTGGTTTCATTAGGTTACGCAACAGAATGGGGAATGCCGCATCGTAGTCATAGCCAATGAGTTTGTTGCCTTGTGGCGCTTTGCTCGCTTCTAAGATGGTGTTGTTAGCGGTCATCATCGCGGCAGGTGTGCTATCCGTGACTGGTGCAGATACGCCCGCAATTTTCGCATTGTGCGCGATCACAGTAGCCGCTTGCTCAGGGCTGGTCTTGGCAAAATTTTCTGCAAACGGAAAGAGCGTCGAGTCGCCTTTTGAGATCGATTCGATCGCTGCGGCATTTTTTTTCACTGCCTCACCTGCGAGGTCGCTGCGATACAAGTTAAAGCAAAGAATGCCCGGAATCACTACGATGAAAGGAATGATCAGCTTCAATGCTGCAGCGAACACAATGCCTTTTTGTCCCTCAGCCAATGATTTTGATCCAAGAGTGCGTTGCACAATGTATTGGTTCAAGCCCCAGTAGAAAAAGTTAGGAATCCACAGTCCTAAAATCAGTGTCGTCCACGGAATCGCTGGGTCGGTGATGGGGCGTTTCATGTGAAGCTTGCCACCTTCCAAATTCTCTCCTGCTACAGCGACGGCCTCGCCGCTTTTGCCATCATTTAATAATACAAACCGTTCGTAGGCACTTGCATTCTTGATGTCTTCTACCGTAGCGGTTGAATTATTTACTTTGGTCAAAATCAAATCGTTAGGATCAGCGTCCTTCATCGCACCGAATGCCAACCACATCACCACGCCGCCGCCGAGGATCAGTGCCGCGCCCCAGATCAGGTCGGTCCATGCGCAGGCTTTGAGTCCACCTACAAAAACATAAATAGCAGCAGAGCCACCGATGATCCAGCATCCGACCGTGATCGAACCAAGGTCAAGACCAGCAACGGAAATGTCGTGAAAGAATACGGAGACAACTTTAGCGCCGGAGTAGATTACCGAGGCAGTAGGAACGCCAACGAGAATGATCAAGGTGCTCACAGCCATCACCGAGCGCGAGAAAACACCATAGCGATATTCGAGGAATTCTGGGATGGTATAAATGCCGCAGCGCAATAATTTTGGTAAGAAAACGAACGCGGTGACTACCAGAGTAACGGCCGCCATCCATTCGTAAGATGCGATTGCCATGCCTAACCAATCGGCGGCTTGACCTGACATGCCGACGAATTGTTCCGTGGAAATATTTGCCGCAATCAGTGAGAAACCAACTAGCCACCAAGTAAGACCGCGCCCTGCAAGGAAATATCCCGCCGCGCCGCCTGAGCTAGTTTCGCCAGCGGTTTCTTTGTTTCCTTGGCGAATACCAAAGGCGATGACGCCAACGACAGCGACCAAGAACAGGACGATGTCGAGAGTGCCCATAGCACTGGTTTCAGAGCCAGTGACAGCGAGGGTTGAGAAAAGTGAATTCATAGTTTATTTTTGTTGGTGTAATTATTCTGCGCTGAATTTGTGGATCATCACGTGTTTGTAGGTCTCGCCAGGCTTAAGAACGGCACTGGGGAAATTTGGTTTGTTAGGGGCGTCGGGGAAATTTTCTGTTTCTAGGCAGAGGGCGGTGCGATAGGCATAGGCGACGCCGTTTTTGCCGATCGCTTTGCCATCGAGGAAATTGCCACCGTAAAATTGAATCGCTGGCTGATTGGTGGAAACTTCCATCACACGACCGGACTTCGGATCTTTCAAGCGGGCGGCGAGCTTGATGCCGTCGGCTTTTTTCAACACCCAGCAGTGGTCGTAACCAAGGCCGAGTTTAATCGCTTCTACATCTGCATTAACTCGCTCACCAATCGCGGTGGACTTGGTAAAATCCATCGGCGTTCCTGCTACAGGCGCTAACTCACCAGTAGGGATCAGCCCGGCATCAGTCGGGAGATACTGATCTGCTTCTAATTGCAAGAGGTGGTCGTTGATCGTGGAGTTAGGGTCATCAGAGAGATTCCAGTAGCTGTGATGGACGATATTGAGCACTGTTGGAGCATCTGTAATTGCCTCTGCTTGCCATGTCAGCTCGTTGTCATCATTGAGCGAGTAGGTCACTTTCACCGAAAGATTGCCAGGGTATCCTTCTTCGCCGTCTGGAGAGAGGTAAGAAAATTCGACCCCGTCAGCGACTTGTTTGCCGGACCAGAGAACTTTATCGAAGCCCTTCAATCCACCATGCAGATGACAAGGAATACCGCCTGGGTTATTGTTCGTGGCGAGCGTGTAGTCTTTGCCATCCAGCGAGAATTTACCATCTTTGATTCGATTGCCAAAGCGCCCCACGGTAGAGCCAAAATAAGAAGTATTAGTTAACCAACCATCGAGCGTATCGTAGCCGTGCGTGACATCGGCAAGTTTACCATTTTTATCAGGCACTTCTACCGAGACGAGGATCGCGCCGTATTCGGTGACCTTCGCGATGATTCCATTCTTGTTGGTAAGCGTGAAAATTTTCGCTTCTCGTCCGTCGGGTAGTTTTCCATATACTGCCATGGTGATTGGTGCTGGTGGTAGGGTGACTGTAGTGGTAGTGGTTTTGCCACAGGAGCAAAATAATGCCGCCGCGAACATTGCCATGATAGATTTAGGTTTCATGTGTGGGAGTGATACTGAATGATCAACAGCAAATGCCAAGAAAATTTTCAGTGCGATATTTTGCGAATGCAGCGGTATGACGAAACGAAGAAATGCTAATTGTTAGAAAATTTCGCTCGCGTTAGCCTTCCGAAAGAGCACATCTTTGTTCCGCACAATGAAATCAATGTTGCCACGATGCTCGAAGGAGTCTCATCGGCGGTGGGTTCATGGTGATACTTTTTTTATTCCATCCTATGTACCGTCATTCTGTTTGTCGCTGGTGTTATGAACATGTCCCGCTCGAAGATTTTTGCCGAGAGGTGAAATTATTAGGTTATGAGTCCGTCGAGCTCACTGGTCCCGCCGAATGGCCAGTGCTGAAACATTTTGGCCTGGAATGTGCCATCGCTACTTTTCCCCAAAGTCCGGAGGGAATCGGTAAAATTGAAAAAGCGTTTAATCGATTGGAGCACCACGATGTGTTGGAAGGTCTCTATCGAGATATGATCCCACAAGTCGCGGCGGCAGGGATCAAGCAATTGATATTATTTTCAGGAAATCGTGATGGCATGGATGATGTTACAGGATTGAAAAATTGCGAGATCGGCATTCGTCGCATCCTGCCTCTAGCCGAGCAGCATGGGATCACACTGGTGATGGAATTGCTGAATTCGAAAGTCGATCACCCCGATTACATGTGCGACCAAAGCGAGTGGGGTGCTGCGTTAGTGGATAAGATTGATTCGCCTCATTTTCGTTTGCTCTATGACATTTACCACATGCAAATCATGGAAGGGGATGTCATTGCTACCATCCGCAAACATCACACTCGGATTTCCCATTATCACACGGCAGGCGTTCCTGGACGTCATGAACTAGATGATGCACAGGAACTCAACTACGTCGCGATTTGTGCGTGCTTGAAAGAAGTCGGCTACACTGGTTGGCTAGGACAGGAATTTACCCCGCGCGTCAAACCCGGCTTCGCTGCGTTAGAATCCGCCCGGCAACTCTGCGGGTAAAACGATTTCTGAGATGGGGAGATTTTTGTTCGTGTCATTACTAGTGAATTTGTTCGACAAAAGAATACAAAAGAATACTTTCTCGCTGCCCACGCCATGGACGCAACCCAAGATCGCATCGAATTCAAATTCCTTCTTCCTGCAGAAGAGGGAGAATTGTTTCGTGAATATGTGGCAGGAATTCTGCCTGTGGATCGCGGTGCAGAAAATGGCTATCCCGTGATTTCCGAATATTACGATACGCCCGACCGCCATAGTTATTGGCAAAAACAATGGGGTGTTGCCAATCGACGTCGAGTGCGCGCTCGTGTCTATGGTCGCAATGATGGGCTGATTCCTCCCGCTGGTTTTATTGAGATCAAGCACAAGCTCGATGGTGATGGCGTGAAGCGCAGGGCTGCCTTGCCGATCTCCGCACTGGGTGAATTATCGTTAGGAAAAATCCCCACTCCACTATTGGCTGCTAATCGTTCGCGAGCCGATCAACATGTGGTGGCGGAGTTAGAAGATATCATCGTACGTGGCGGGGCTCGACCCGTGGTGCAAGTGCGTTATGATCGTATGGCTTATGATAGTGGTCCTGAAGGCACGATTCGAGTAACTTTTGATACCGGACTTCGTTGTCGTTTTGATTTGAAGCCACTGATCCCTGATGATCCAGATTTTCATCTGCGAGTTGTCGATCGCGATATTGCTGTGGTGGAAGTCAAAACCATAGGATCGGTTCCCACATGGCTACGCATCGCCGCTGGCAGATTTCAGCTTCAAGCCCAGAGCATGAGCAAGTACTGCCAATCGCTGGAACGATTTGATCCTGCGATTACAAAAAACCCTCTCCCTCATCAACCCGCAGCTTAGTTTTATTACCATTTATATACATGTTTGATTTTCTAAAAGACTATTTCAGTAGCGATCACCCGCAAGCGCTCGAAGTTGTAGGCGCTATGATGTTAAGCTTTGTGCTCAATCTTTTCATCGCGGTGTTGTATCGCTCTACTTACAAAGGTACTCGTTATTCACAGGATTACGTCCACACACTAATCATCATTGGCACTGTGACTACCATTTTGATCATGGTGGTTCGAGGTAATGAAGGCATCGCCTTTGGTATGTTTGCGGCATTTTCGATGATCCGATTCCGCAGAAGTCTAGGACAGGCACGGGACTTAGGGTTTATCTTTTTCGCCATGGCCACTGGAATGGTTGTGGGTGCTCGCCTTTACACTGAGGTGATGATCATGACGCCACTCGCTGGTGCGCTGATTTTTGGGATCTCGCGCTTTGATGCTTTTGCCCCACGTCGCGCCTCGCACTTTCTCACCATGAGAATGACTAGCGACATGAATTTTGAAGAGCGACTTGGCCCCATTTGGGAAGAATGCGCTGACAAAGCAGAGCTCATGAGTGTTCGATCTGCGCAGGCTGGTATGATGACCGAGCTTCGGTATGGTCTACAATTAAAGCCCGGCGTAAATCTTTCTGATCTGATCGAAAAATTGCAACTTGCTTGCGGTAACAACCGTATTGTGTTAACTCCTACGGGAAATGAATTAGACGCCTGATGAAAAAACAACGTGGATTTACTTTAGTTGAGCTGTTGGTCGTTATCGCGATTATCGCCGCATTGGCAGCAATTGGCTTCAACATGGCGCAATCTGCGAAGGGCAAAGCGCAACAAGCAGGTGCTATGCAAAAAATGCGAAGCCTGGGCACTGCATTCGCGTCATACACGACCGATAAAAACGGGCTATTGCCATTCGAGGATTCCACTGGCACGGATGATTGGCAAAATGCTACCAAACCAGAGAATCAAGAAGCTTGGTATAATGCTCTACCGCGTTTGATGAATGCGAAAACAGTCGGTGAACTGGGGCTATCCAATCCCATTGGATTTTACGATGAAAGCTACCCGCTATTCATTCCTGGCGCGCCCTACCCGGGTGGCGAAAAAAGACTCACAGCCCCGATTTTTGCCATCGGCATGAATAGTAGATTGCAGCGAAAAAATGATGACGGCATCAAAGTACAGGGTCAATTTGCACAAATCCAATCGCCTTCGAAAACTGTGATTTTTTTAGAGCGTGGTTTGCCGAACGATAAAAAAACATTTTCAGGGCAGCGTGGATTTGATGGGTCGCCCAAGGCGAATGCTCGTTCGTTTGCGGCTAGGCACAATCAACAAGGCGCTTTAATTTTCGCTGACGGGCATGCAGAAATGCACAAAGCATCCGATTTAATTACGAGCAGTGGGACGATTCTTGTGCCTCAAATCAATATCGTTTGGACATTGAATCCTGACGAAGACCCTAACTGATTTCATCGATTTCATAAGGGAAAATCGACAATTTATAAAGAAAAGTAAATTTTTTAACTTTTTTTGAAAGATTTATCTTGCCGTATGCGATTGTGGAGGGTAATTGGTCGGCGTTGTTTTTGTGCGGTTTGCAAAAATGATAATTCTCATTACCAACCAATTGCACGCATGCGTTTTTCTATTCTCTCTTTTTGCCAAGCTATTGCAGCTGCCCTTCTCCTTTCTCAGTGCGCCTCTGATTCTGGCGTAAAAGTCATCAAACCAGGTATGTTTACCGGTTCATCTCAAGTGATTTCCACCGCAACTCCTTCTGCGAGTTTGATGAGTGTGGCGCAGAGCAAACCACGGGATAAGCACAACATGCCCGTTTATACCTTTGGTGAGAGAAATCGTGTAGTGAGAACCACTGCTTACACTTGCTGCGAATCAGATCATCTTCAATATGGCTCCAGTAATGCGGTGGGCACTACGCTCAAGTATAACAACCGCGTGCGCTCTGCCGCCGCTGATTGGTCATTTTACCCAGTAGGCACCGTGTTTAAAGTAAAAGGCCAACCTTTCCTCTATGTGGTGGATGATTACGGTTCTGCACTTACGGGAACTGGCACGATCGACATTTATCAGCCAAGCCGTGACCTAATGAATGTATGGGGTCGTCGCAACGTAGAAATCTCTGTTGTCCAATGGGGCTCGCTTGAGCGCAGTGCAACCATTCTTTCCAAGCGCACGAGCTATTCACATTGTCGCCAAATGTATGCAAACATCCAACGCCTGCGCGGTGGTTCGACTGCTACGGCTTCTAACTAGGAAGAAGGGATTGCGCTCCCTTTCTTTTCAAAAATAGAGCGCGGACTTCAGTCCGCTTTATTTTTTAAAGTGATTCCTGCAATGGTTTCTCCCCGGAGCCTACTTCGGTCTGGGGGCGACCTACTTGCTTGATCAAAACTGGTCTATCATTGCCAGCGCCCGCTACCAATACATGGATAGTTTCGATAACAGCGCCAACGATACGGAAGCGAAGCTGAGATTTGATTCTGCTTATGTGTTGTCGCTAGGTTGCGTGTATTCGTTCTGAGGGTAGATAGTGGCGCGTTAGGGTTTTGTGCGATTAAAGGCATGCGGACTGAAGTCCGCGCTCCGATGGCATTACTCTTTAGGTGCTTTAATGTCGAGCGCGTGGCGCTGATCTTTAGGGTCGCGTTGAAAGATGGGGCCAATCGTGGCGACTACTTTTTCGCCATCGGCAACGACGCGGCACAAATCGGGAGAGGCTGATTGTTCGCGGCCCGTCGGATGAACGACGCTAGCAGACTTGAACGCAGGCGCTTTGCCATTGATGCGGGGATAGCCAAATGTTACCACTACCTCAGGAACGACGCTGCGTGGAGTTTTCGCAGTGGAATAAATTTCCACAAATGCAGAATGCCTTGCCCAAAATGTAAAATCAGTTCCCTCAAAGCGCAGACTTCCTACTTCAAAAACTACGCCAGCGGAATCTTTCACGCTACAGGTAAACCATGTGCAATCTTTGTCTCCCACTTTCTCACTCGCGCCTTTTTTGATTTGGTAGGTGTAAGTGCCTTTAGGCCAAGCAAAGGGCCGCCTCACGCTGGCAAATTCGCCCTCGTAACCTGCGCTTTCCACGAGGCAATCAGCTGCTGCGGTGCGCACGTGCTCTAAACCAATAGGAGTTTTTTTATCACTCGACCATCGTGAAAAAATCGCACCCTTTCCACGGTGAACTCTTGTCTTGTCGGTGCCGTTGACCCAACCATTGATATTGCTTTGCAAGCCGCCATAAAAATCCAAGCCGTTGATCTGCGCTAAGCCGCACGGGGACACATAAAGGCAAACTGTATCGGGAACATCACGATCAATGGTGACATCCATTTCTAACGATTCAAAATTTTTTGTCGGTCCATCGAATGACCACCAAATGTCCGCCATGTGCCAGGGAAGTGGTGGCAAAGGTGCTTTTTTCGCCTCTTCAGCAGAAAGAGAACAAGGAGCGAGTAGCGCGATGGATAAAACAAGAAATTTCATAATACTTCAATTTGGTGACATGAATCTAAAGGATTAGATACAAAAACCAATTTCACAAATCATAAGCATCATGAACTAACGTGCGGTCCAAAACAGCGTGAATTCGTGTCGATTATACGTTAAATGTGTTTGCGCTAAAAATTGCAAACCTGCGCGTTTGGCTTTCGCTAATGTCTCACGATGCAATGATAACATCTCATCGAGTGTGGCAGCTTTGTGAGCTTTCATGGTGAAAACAATCAAGGCCCCTTTGCGGAGATGTGAGATTTGACTGATGACACAATCTAACGCATCCAGTGCACTGCCGTTTAAGTCGCATAGTAAGGCATCGAACTGTTCGCCATCCAATGGTCGAAATGTGTTAGCATTCTCCGGATAAAAGCGTAGCCGTGGATGACGCGCGACTCGCGAATCCAAGGGAGCACGATCCACTGCAGTGACAAAAAAATCACGTTCTAACAATTCTGCAGTCATGCCACCAGGACTAGCGCCTAGTTCTAGCCAATGTGCGCGTTCAGGAAGTTCAGGGTGATAGAGCCGAATGTAGTGCAGTGCCTCGGCAATTTTAGCACCAGCACGGCTAATTGAGTGCTCTGGGTCTTGGCGGATAAATTTACTGCCGCCGGCATAAAAACCGTTTGTTGCGCGTGGAGTAGCCATGCCAGCATAGAGACCTTCTTTGCCAATCATGCAATAAAGCGTGGGTTGTGAGGGGTCTTGCGATTCCACATCGGCCGCACTTGGCAATGGCGGAAATAATTGTAAGGCGCGACCTCGCAAATTGACCGCCATTTTTTTGTAATAGGGATTCGGAGAGCCTGGAGAAAGTATTCCCACTAACAAAGTTTGTGGGTTTCGTGAGGCAAACTTTGCGTGCAGAGCCTGCGCTGCTTTCTCGATGAAAAAATCCATTTTTTCTGGGCAACAGGGCCAGCAATGCTCGATCGTTAATTGCCAACGCACAAACAAAGAGATGCCCGATTGCTGCGCAGAGGAGATGTCTTGATGCGTGAGAAAAAATTCAGAGCCTAGCATTTTTGCGGGCAAAGCTCCGAGTTGATCGAGAATTTCTTGATGCAGTGGCGCGAAGACCGGCGATAAGCGAATGAGAACCATGCTGCGTAAAAAAAGTTAGTGGAGTTGCAGAAAATTTTTGATCATCTGCAAACCCGCGTCTTGGCTTTTTTCAGGATGAAATTGCACAGCGTAAAGATTGTCTTTGATAATCGCGGCCGCGAATGATTCTTCGTAATCTGTCGCGGCGGCGATGATCGATGGATCTTCTGGCACGGGAAAATAGGAATGCACGAAGTAAAAATAAGGCTCCATTCCCAGACCCTGCCAAAGCGGGTGATCGGGATCAGTAAGTGTGGCACTGTTCCAGCCCATGTGCGGAATTTTTTTTCCAGCTTGGAATCGTTTGACTTGTCCTTTGAGGATGCCTAACCCTTTGATATTAGGGCTTTCATCACTGCCCTCAAAGAGCAATTGATAGCCCACGCAGATTCCCAGAAATGGCACCCCATTGGCAATCGCCGCGCGGATTGGCTCAGCAAGGCCACGCGCGGTGAGTTCATTCATTGAATCACCGAACGATCCGACTCCGGGGAGAATGATGCGTTGTGGCGTAGTGGGAAAATCTGCCGCAGAGGAGATCACCGCAACATCGGCATCGAGACTGTGCAGGGCGTTGGCGACACTGCGCAAATTGCCAGCACCGTAATCAAGCAGGAGAGTGGTGGACATTATTCGTTAGAGAGATTCTTTGGTAGATGGCACGCCAGTGACTCGTGGATCGATGGTGACAGCACTTCTCAAAGCCCGCGCGATGCCTTTAAAAATTGCCTCTGCAACGTGGTGTCCATCACGACCATAGAGTAATTCCACATGCAAATTGCAGCGCAAATTGCTGGCCAGAGCGCGACAGAATTCCTCCGTGAGTGTGAGCGGAAAATTCGGTGCTGATGCCGTGCACGGCGGGGTGCGAAATTCCAGATGCGGACGATTTGATAGATCGATGACTACCCGAGCTAGAGTTTCATCCATCGGCAAATAAGCATGCCCGTATCGAGTGATGCCTATTTTTTTGCCAAGCGCCTCACGAATGGCATCGCCTAACACAATCGCAGTATCTTCTACTGTGTGATGAGCATCAATGTGCAAATCGCCAATGGTTTTGACCGTGAGATCGATCAAGCTATGACGCGAAAATAAGGTGAGCATGTGATCGAAGAATCCGATTCCTGTATCGATCGTTGAATTTCCAGATCCATCAAGATCAACCGAGAGGGTGATGTCGGTTTCTGCCGTTTTACGGGTTTGTGCTGATGTGCGTGACATGGTAAAATATTTCGTTAGGGAGTATATAAGCGGCGCAGAGAATCGCGATCGGTGATGACTTGGTCTGGTTGTGAAGGAATGATTGCAGTAACTTTTCCCCCATTGGCTGGCACACATTTACGTATGATGGAACGCAATGGCATCAGCATGATTTCATCTTTCAACGCTGGAGAGGCATCTGCAGGAACCAGTATCATAGTCGCAAGATCATTGTATAGCAAGCCTAACAAGTAATCGGTGTGCGTTACGGATCCCGCATTGAGTATTTCAAAACTAAGTTGGCAACTACGCAGCATTTGATCAGGGACCTTACGGCCTGCCACGGCAAGTCGCGCACAATTTTGCTTCATCACGCCGAGGGTAGATTGGTCAAAAATCATGCGGTAATCAGTTATCGGTAAGTTCATCAAGCGACAAGATGGAGGACTTTCCTCCAGTTGATTGTCGATGATGTGTTGCTCGCACAGATAGATCAGCCATTCATTGGCATAGTCTAACCAAGCTTGATCGAGCGTAATATCGTAAAGATCGAGCGCTGTTTGCAGTGTGGCCGCAATCAATCCAGCACGTGCGTCAGTGACAGATGGGTAGATCGAACCATGGTAGTATTGCATGGGTTTTTGCGAGGCAAATACTTTTCGGAAAGAAGCCATGGTTGCCAGCGCTTTTTCTTTATAGGCAGGTTTTGCAGAGGCGGTGAAAAGCGATGCGTATGCTGATGCCGTGCGCAGAGTGACCATGGCATTTGCCGTCTGTTTCGTGGAATTTTCCGTGGTAGATTTTTTATCGCGTTCCTCTAACAATTTCGCTTTTGCGCTGGTCAGCAAAGACTCAGATTGCTCAGAAGTAAGGGATAATTTTTCACCAACATCCTTTAGCGAATGGCGCATGGTGAGATTATTTAGCCGGAAAAATAATCTTTTTGGATCACTTTCCGCAGGAATGTTGCCGATGGCAGTGACTTCACAAAGAGCCTTAATCAACCCTAACTCGGGAGGAGTGAGAGCTTTTTCTAATTCATTCATTGACCAGTAGTGAGATTCAATCGTTTGTGAGGTATGAGCTCCCGTGGCTGCAAAAAGTGAATCATTTGTGTGGAAATATTTCTCCTGAAAAGCCATGGCTTGTTCAGCGATTCGTAACAAGTCTGCATTATTTTGCGTCTGACCAAGTTGGGCAAATGTCTGGATAGCATTGGCTTGTGTTAAGCCATTACGATCAACAGTGGTAACGGCCCAAGCGGCATCGGAACGCGATGAATAAAAACCACCATCAAGGAAATCTATGGCTGCCGAATGAATTAACATTTCTGTGTTTCCTTTAATGCAATCATGGCAACGTTGGCGAGCGCTAGTTGATAGCGATGCGCACTGTGATGCTTGATTGTACATGTCGAGCATGGCTGTGGGTAACAATGAACCGAGTCCTTCAATGTTGCCTGATAAATCGTCGTATAGTGCGTTGAGATCTCTCAAATTCTGTTGGAAAAATGCTTGCCGTTCTGTTGATAGGGTCTGTTTCACTGCGGGCATTTTCATGCGCTCACGGCGAACGGCGGCATCATTGGCACTATTTTTATTAATATAATCGTTATTTTCTAACGACTGAGTAATGACCACGCTTTGTGATTGTTTGATGCGAGTCATGATCGCACTGCGGGAATCTTCTGCGGCGATTGGCAACCAAGCAACAGGATTTCCTTCAGCCGTCATCCACATCATGAAAGGAAAACTCACGGGACGCTTGATTTCGCCCGATAGAGCAGCAGAAATAATGCCGAACTCACGACAGGCGTCGACATCGATCAGCACCGGCACAAAGTATTCGTTAATTTCACTGACAACTTTAGGATCGGACTCTAAATGAGCAAAGACTTTGGCCGCGCTTTGCTGCAAATTGGACGATGCATAAACGAGCACCATTTTATTTGTTTCATGCGCATACTGTAACGATGCTGGCGAATATTGTTTCCAGTGGATTGCTGATTTAGCCTGCGCAAGCAGCAAAGGAGATGGCCCTTCGGTAATATCGTTGCTGACAAGTCTCGGCGTTGCGGGTGGGATAGCAGGCGCTACTGATTTTTTGCAAGAAAAACTCACAGCCGCAACCAAGCCAATAATTGCTGGCAAAAAAGCAGTAATTTTGATTCTTGGGTAACTTGACTTATTCAATAATTTCATGGGAAAAATCACAGTGAGAATAGCGCGGGGACATTTTTTTAGCAGATAAGACAGCATTTGAAAGAAAAGACTTTCGGATTTACAGGAGCAGGCTATGATTTTCTCAGATTTTGCCCATCAAATTGTGATCAGTATTGCCGTAACAAGTCAAAAAGGAGGGGTGGGGAAAACCACCGTAGCGATTAACCTTGCTCATGCTTTTGCGCGGGCAGGAGTGAGAACATTGCTCGTGGATGCAGATCCGCAAGGATCGGTAGGTCTATCACTCACACGCCAGTCGCGGATGTTGCCTGGTTTTTACGATTTTCTGGAAGACCCGGGACTGCCGTTAGAGAAATTATTAGTGCCCACGCGATTGTCGACATTTTCTCTTGTGGCCGCTGGTCAAGCGAGCAATTACGAAGCTGGTGGAGGCATCGCTGGTGCTCACCTAGCGCGCAGTCGCGCCTTTATGCGCGCCGTTGCTTCGCGCGGATTTGAAATTTGCCTCATCGATACTGCCGCTGGTTTGTTTGGTGTCACCGCAGATGTCATTGCTTGTGCTGATGCTGTGCTCATTCCTCAGCAAGCAGAGCCATTAGGAGTGCGTTCGGTTCCTAAGATGTTAGAAGGTCTTGGACGCATCCGCATGTTGAATCCAAAATTGGTGGTTTTAGGTGTCGTGCTTACGATGGTACAGCACGATCTCGCAGAAAGTCGTGAAGCGGCGCAGGCACTTAGACAACTGCTACCGTCCGAAATGGTATTGCAAACGACTGTGCCGCGCGATGGAATATTTGTCCGTGCTAGCGCGAAAGGTCTGCCAGTAGGAGTTTTGGAAGATGGAGTGGGCGCACAAGCCGTATTTGATGGGCTGCGTGCGGAAATTGAAGCTAAATTGGAAAAATCTAACGTCCGCGCATGATGGATCCTGTGCATCCTTGGGTAGATCCTAGTGAAATGAGGAGAATGGCGGAGGCGCTGTTGCTTCCTCCTGTCGCCCAGACTTCTGCACCAGCTGATGCAGGTTTTGGCGGCGATTTCGTGGGCTATACCGCAGAGCAACTTCGCGCGGCTCTCACTGCGGCCGTATCACTACGCGCTCCCTCACCTGTTGTGACGCCGCCGATTCTTGTTGCCACTCCCCCTCTAGCTCCGGTGCACACGCCATCCATGGCGGGGATGACTCGCCCAGATTCTTTGCAAGCGGAGCAGCGAGAGCAAGTTAGTCAGCCAGCGCTTGTTGCACCAGTGATCGTCGCCCCTTCTCCGATCATGGCTCCGATAAACGAAGTGGTCGCACCGCCGTTTGCGCCTTCTGTTCCAGAACCAGTAAGTAATTTTCAGCACATGGCAGCGAGCCAGCCTGCTGTTCTCCCAAGTGCATCGCCTTTTCACGCGGTAGAAACGCCTCAAATAGTGCCAACACCAGTATTGCCTCCTGCTAAACCCGCGCAGCAATATGTTGAGCCAGTGACAACTGCTGCTCCAGTGAAAGTTCGCGGCCCATTTCTGGAGCGGATGTCTCGTTTCCGCAATGGTCTTCATGGACAGTTCGCGGCGAAAGGAATGTTTATCCTCGATAAAGAAGGCGCAGTGATTTTCGATGAGGCAGATCACGCAAAACTCCATTTCATGGCGCGTAGCCTTGCGATGGCTGCAAAAAGAACGAGTGACGGCCCCGGCAATGTTCATGTGAAAGTAGGATCAACTACTATGTTAGAAGTAATTCCTGTTGATACGGTATTCGGCCGCATGGTGCTTGGAATACTGGTGGAGCACTCCCTTTCCTCCGAGGATGTCTATCGTATCATCCAAGCATTGCAAGTTGCGGTAGCCCCGCCTAAGCTTTAATTACTCTCATGGCGCGGGTGCTCGTAGGTCTTTCCGGTGGTGTTGATAGCGCAGTGGCCGCTGCTTTGTTGTTAGAGCAAGGTCATGAAGTGACTGCGGCTTACATGAAAAATTGGATCAATGCCGAGGGAATCCCGGGCGATTGCCCATGGGAGCAAGATGTCGAGGATGCGCATGCAGTGGCCAAGCAGTTGGGTATCGAGTTTCGCGTCGTCGATCTTATCGATGCCTACCGCGAGCGCATCGTGAATTATTTGATCGAAGGCTATCGCGATGGCATCACGCCGAATCCTGACGTATGGTGCAACCGCGAAATGAAATTTGGCGTTTTTCTCGATTACGCGCTCTCGCAAGATTTTGAATTTGTCGGTACTGGACATTATGCGCGACGTCGTACTTTGTCAGATGGCACGGCTGCTATTTTGCGTGGCGCGGATCCGAATAAAGATCAAAGTTATTTTTTAGCGATGATGACTCAGTTCCAAGTAGCTCACGCATTGTTCCCCACTGGCGAAATGCTTAAGCCTGAGGTGCGCGCTGTGGCGGATCGTTTCAAGTTATGCGTAGCGGATAAAAAAGATAGCCAAGGAATTTGCTTCATCGGAGCTGTGAAAATGAGCGATTTTCTTCGTCACTACGTCGCTGATTCACCTGGGGACATCGTTGATACATCAGGCAAAAAACTCGGCAAACATCAAGGTCTGCACCTCCATACACTTGGACAACGCAAGGGTCACGGCGTCGCATCACCACGAGAAGGCATGGCCTATGTCGTCGTTGGCAAAGATATTGTTAATAACCGCCTCATCGTCGGTTGGGATACTACTGAGTCTCCCAGACTATATGCTACTACGTGCATAGTAGGAACTCTGAATTGGATAAATGAGGAGGTCACAGGCGTAAGAACAATCGAAGCGCAACCCCGTTACCGCGCTAAAGCGGAAACTTGCACCGTCACCGCACTTGCTAATGGCAAAGCTCAGGTGGTATTCAAACGCTCTCAGCGCGCCATTTCGCCAGGGCAAATTTGCGCTTTTTACGACGGTGGACGATTGATGGGTGCGGGAGTTTTCGAGGAAATCATTGACTGATACTCAACTCATAAAGGGGTAATCATTATAACCTTCTTCACCCATGCCATAAAATGTGTTAGGATCTGGCTCATTGAGTGGCGCGCCTACTTTAATCCGCTCTGGTAAATCAGGGTTGGCGAGGTAACTGGTGCCAAAGGCAATCGCATCGACATCACCACTAGCGACTTCCTGTTGTGCTTCTTCGGGCGAATAAAACATGTTAGAGATGATAACCCCTTCGTAGATTGCACGGATGGGTGTCAGCACGTCGGCTTTTTGGATCTTGAATAAATCAGCTCTCATGACATGCAAATATGCCAGTTTGTAAGCGTTCAATTTTCCTGCTAACCAAGAGTAAAGCCCTACGGGATCACTATCGCTCATCGAGTTAAAGCTATTCAGCGGTGAAATTCGCAAGCCCACGCGATCACTGCCGATGGCGGAACTGACGGCTTCAATGATCTCTAACAAAAATCGCGCGCGATTCTCCATGCTGCCCCCGTAAGCGCCCGTGCGCTTGTTCGCGCTATCGCGCAAAAATTCATCGATCAAGTAGCCATTGGCACCATGAATTTCCACTCCATCAAACCCTGCTGCGATCGCATTGAGTGCAGCTAGGCGAAAGCCATCTACAATCATGGGAATTTCTTCATCCGCAAGTTCACGTGGAATGACATAGGGTTTTTTTCCTTCTGGCGTATGCACTTCATCGTTTTCGATGGCGAGAGAACTCGGTGCCACTGGTTGCTGTCCATCGTTGAGAAGGGGATGACAAGCACGTCCTCCGTGCCATATTTGCAGAAAAATTTTTCCTCCTTTTTCATGGACGGCATCGGTGACTTTTTTCCATCCTACCACTTGTGCAGCGGAATAAATGCCGGGTTCACGCCAGAATGCCGAGTTCCCTTCCATCGCCATGGTTGCCTCGGCAATGATCAATCCCGCACTGGCACGTTGTGAGTAGTGTGTTACCATGATTTCTCCGGGGACATGATCATCTTCGGCGCGGCAACGGGTGAGCGGAGCCATGATGATTCTGTTTGATAGAGTCACGGAACCAATGGTTAAAGGATCGAAAAGTGTTGGCATAGTAGTAAGTGAATGTTTGCGATTTATTACTATTAACGTAGTAATTTTGTCAGATGATTTGCTAATGTGGCACCTAGCGCTTCGATGCGTTGATGTTGTTTGATGTCAGTAAGTCGGCCCGTATCGGAGAATGCGGAATAGGCGGAGCCAACCGCTTGTTGATCAGGGATTACGGTAATGCCGATATTGCCAAGTATGGAACGTAAATGCACCAATCCACGAAGTCCGCCAAGAGCTCCAGGAGAAGTGGCGCAGATCACTGCCGTTTTTCCCGCGAGGGCACTGAGCGCTGGCTCATCTTTGCTTTCACTGCGAGAAATCCAATCGATCGCATTTTTTAATGCAGCGCTGACGCTGCTATTATATTCTGGCGAGGAGATGATCAATCCATGATGCTCGCGGAATAATGCTTTTAATTTTTTTGCATTCTCGGGAAGCCCTTGTTCAGCCTCTAAATCTTCATCAAACAGCGGCAGCGGATAGTCGCGTAAACTAATGACATTGACTTCTGCACCCGCGCTGCGAGCGCCGTCGGCCGCGATACTGGCGAGTTTCTGATTCCATGATTGACGACGCAGGCTTCCGCCAAAAGCGAGGATACGTGGTGTGGTTGACATGATGTGTGGTAGTATAATTATGCTAGATCGAAGAGTAAGGCAAGACAGTCTGAAGAGGCGGTGATGGTGATGATTCCCTGATCTTCCGTGGCTGCGGCATCACCTTGTTGCAATAAAGTTCCATTGATGGTGACTTCACCTTGCATGATTTGTAGCCACGCGGCGCGCTGATTGCTTACCTGATGAGTGATGCCCTCACCCGCTTTTAGTATGACTCGATAAACATCAGCATCTTGATGAATGGTCGCGGAGTGATCGCGTCCGTCAGAGGAAATCACCAGCACTTTTTTCTCTGAATCTTGATTTTGTTGCGGATGCCACTCGGTGTATCGTGGCGAGAGATTTTGCTGATTTGGCAGAATCCATATTTGTAGAAAGTGCGCAGAGTTTTCTGTGTTAGGATTGTATTCACTATGAGTCACTCCACTTCCGGCGCTCATCAACTGAATTTGTCCTGGCAGCAAGACACGTCCATTGCCCATGCTATCTTGGTGTTGTAGTTCGCCATCTAACACATACGTGAAAATTTCCATGTTCTTGTGCGGATGAGTGCCGAATCCTTTTCCTGCCGCCACGTGGTCCTCGTTGATCACACGCAGTGAGCGAAATCCCATGAACTGTGGATCATAGAAATCAGCGAAGCTGAATGTATGCTGTGATTTCAGCCAACCATGATTCGCTTGGCCGCGTTCGTGTGATTTTCTAATGGCAAGTTTCATTTATTGTCGTTTACTGAGATTCGCACCATAGCGAGCATGCTCTTTTTCGCAAATAATTTTTTCCTGAAATGCCTAATGCGTGCAGGGAGAAAAAATGACGGCGCACGATTGCTCGTGCGCCTTAATCTTGCGGTGATCGTTTGCTGACGATCTCGCTTAGCAATAATTACGCAATATCTTGCGCGTGGAAACTGTTCCAATCGTCGAGGTTGTTAAGGTTGACGGCATCGAGAATGCTACCATCGTCGGTCAGGCCGACCGCGGCGAGAATCGCTTTGCGGGTATCGTCAGCGTGAATGTAACCTTTGATCGCGGCATTCAGTTCCGCTACAGCAGAGTCGTTTAGCTGCGTGGCATTCGCCTTGACCCACGCTTCCGTTTGCACGTAGGTTGGTTTGGTAGCGATGAACGCAAGGAAAGCATCACGGTCGAGACCGAGCGCGCTGAGAACCATTTGATCATATCCTTGACCGCAGGCAGGATAGTCAGAATGCAATTTGCCAGCAGCACCAAGAGATGCTTTTTGCCAAAGGCGAGGAAGGTGAAGAACTCCGAGAGGTCCGGCAGTGCCGCTACTGATTGTGGGAACGATTGATTTGCTCATAGTAATAATTGTCTGTGACATCGGCAAGATAGAGAGCAGTGATCAGAATGCAAGGGTGAATAATGACGAGCAAGATAGTTTTCTAGGGCTTCTTCTATATTGGATTTTGTCTATGAGTGCAAGCACAGGTGCAGGCTGTCTTTAAGCAGTGTAACGCATGAAGCTGCGAAGGA
>CAIRGO010000177.1 GCA_903878115.1 Akkermansiaceae bacterium
ATCGCGGCTCTCGAAACAATGAATGTTAGATGGCAGGCGGAAGGAAAATCTCCTTTTAAATTTGGTGTGGGATTGCATTTAGGTGAAGCGATCGCAGGAGAAATCGGCTCACCGGACCGCACAGAATTTGGCGTGATTGGCGATACTGTGAATCTAGCTTCTCGCTTAGAAGGACTGACCAAAGAATTTCATTGCGAGGTGATCTATTCCGAAGAAGTGAAAATTGCTGCAGGTCTGGCCGAAGGCGCGATCGATCTGGGGAAAGTCCGAGTTAAGGGTCGCAGAAATCCCGTGAGACTATTCGGCATCGGCAACGAGTCCGATGTAAAAGAACAACTCAAGTCCTTTGACCGTGATGCGGAGGATTGCATCGTCATGACAGTGAAATGAATTTACCAATATAACAATCAAAGGCTCTTGCCAAAAATCGCTTGGCAGGCGGAAGCGTCTTATGCTAATCAAAGAAATGCAAAGTCCCCCCACGATTACAGATCTAACAAAAATGTTAGCTGACTCGTTGCATGAAGTGATTGGAGCCGAGAGTCATTCGATCCCCGTTGACGAAATCGAATCAGCCTCGTCTTTGGTCTATCGGGCGATGACCAACCGATCCCGACATTATCATGATCTTTCTCATCTTTTTGATGTCGCTAATGATCTACCCGCGCTCGCGAAGCTAGCTGCGATTTACCATGACGTCGTATATTTTTCTGTGGATGGAGGATTGACGCCCGAAGTAAGTAAGAGCATCGGAGACGCAATCGCTTTTCATGATGATCGCATTTTTCTTAGCACTTCACCTGATGAAATGGTGTTAGACGTAGCCACCATTTTCGGTTTTACGAGTGGGCAAGAATTGAAACTCGAAAGCGGTCTGAGTGAGTTTCTCAGTGCGGTTCTTGCCGTGCGTGAACTTAGTAAATTTCTAAATGATCAAAAACTATGGGCCGTAGCGGCTTGCATTGAAGCCACTATCCCCTTTCGTTCTGCAGTGAATGGTTTAACTCCCAAAGACTTGCTAGGAAAACGTCTCGGTAGTTTGCGGCGTGGAAACTTGGCGCTTACAGAGGAGGAAATCCACGAGATCAAACTACTTGCCGTAAAGATTGCGAATGCCGACGTGCAAAGTTTTGGCAAACCAGACTTGAGCAATTTTATCGAAAACACTTGGCAAATTCTCAGCGAATCAAATAAAAACTTTCATCAGTCGGGATCCTTTTTCATTCGCATGTATCGCGAGGATCTCATGCGCATGAAAACATTTCTCTCGATGCTTCAGCCTAAAGTGATTTTTCGACAATATGGAAATACACCTGATCACGATGCCTACCAAGCACAGATAGAATGCAGTAGGAATCATCTTCGAGATTCGTTAGAATACGTGAAAGCTCATATCGCAGCTATCTCTGTCGTCGAGGCTCTTGCCGAACTTTCTGGGGGTGATGCTCCCCTCTCCGACTTTATAGGCGCGGCGGATTCTGGAATTTTTAAATATCTTGATGGAGTGAATTCTGATCATCCTTTACGGAACGAGAAGGCACTGGCTGAACTGAAGCGCAGACACGCTGGTGTTCAACGTTTTGATCATGCGCTGTTGCCCTTAGCTGCTTATTTTTATGAATTGTTAGGCACCGATGGCATCTCTGAATTGGTGGACCGCGCGCATGATGTGCTTGCAGGAAAACAAAATTGGAGATGGTTTCTAACGAATTTACCAAGAGATATTCTCAGCCCGATTGTTACCGTAATATCGCAGTGCGCAGTGATGCGCAAAGACCGCTTAGCGGAGTGGATCAGTCTTTAGAAAACAAACGATTCTGTTTCTCTTTCTAACAAATCGCGTCGCAACGCGCCGATGGCCAATAGCCGAGGGTGATTTTCTGAAACAAAATTTCCCTAGGGAAAGCCCCTCGATAAACTCTTTCCACCCTGAAGATGCGGTGTGAATCGTATACTAATCCCATAGATATTTTTCATCGTATGCCACGCCATTTTTCTATAACAAAAAAATCACATTGTTGTATTTTTGTGATGCAACTTGGCAGGATATTTAATGCATCGATGGATTTCTCTGCCTTTAAGTCCCCTTGCAGGACGAATCATAAAAGCCCATGGCAAGCGTAAGCCCGTCATGGGATTACTCACGTAAATGGCCTCGCGTCCCTTGGGGACCAATCATAAACGGCTGACTTCCCCACCATTCTTAAAGGTCCCCAAGGGACCGGAAAAATTTGGGTGCGATGCAACCCACGACGACGCACTTTGTGCTTGTCGTGGGCTTTATCAAACGTCCCTTATGGGACTGTGAAGATGTCGATAGATTGCACACGCTCATTTTGTTGGCAATGCCCCTATATACTTCGAAATAAATCCGATGTCATTTTACTTTTGCGCTGCGCACAAAATCAACGAACTTCGCACGCTGGGCGGAGACCATGTTGGCTTCGCCTGCGAGCTTAAAGAACCACGCGACTTTTCCCGTGCGCAGGATGGCGGCGCTGATGGCACCCTTGCGGTTGTTGCTGAATAACGGTTCTGCACTTGTCATGTGGATCAGAGTCATGGTTCCGTCTGGATGAGATGACGTTTCACCAAGTGCGGGGTCGTCCTCTTTTTCCAGAGGAGCAAGACGAAGTTGCGCGCGCCAGAGATTCACGTTTGCGAGGTTGGTGCCACCGTCTCCGGGAAGCGGAATGACAGAAACATCGCCCTCAATACCGTCAGGACTGGAGGCGGGAATCGAGTAACTTGCGAAGCGTAAATTTCCGCCATCTTGTTTCACCCACCCGTCAGGCATTTGCAGTTCAATCGTGGGCATTTTGGTTGCAGCGGATGATCCGATCTCAATGCTTTTCAAAAGATCCATGAACCCATGTCTGGCAGTTTCCAAAGCAACAGTGGAGCAGTCTAGCTTGAAAAACCATGTTTCGCTGTCAACGGGAATGATCGCAGCGAGGATGCTGCGCTCCACGCCTTTAAGCTCAAACCAGCGCGCGTGTGATTTGCCATCTTCTAACGCAATCGAATCACCGCCGATTTCGTTCGATGATGTTAAACCCACCTGCTCACGCCAGCGGTTCACATTGGCAACCATGCCGCCAGCATCACCGGGAAATTGCGAAACGGAAGCGGTGACGTTCGGCGCGATGCGGTAGAGCGCGGTCTGGAATTGACCCGGCGCTTGCTCTTCCCAGGTCTCTGGTGCAAGCCAACGCAGTGGCCGCTGCTGATTGATTTTCTCAATAGTCGGCGTCGTTGCTGCCTCCTTAGGGTCAGCAATGCGAAAAGTGGGAATTTCTTTTTTCGCCTTGCAAGAGAGTAATATAAAAAAAAGTAGCGCTACGGAAAAACGCTTCAAAAAAATCGTGTCACTCATCTTTTTTTACAGGTTCTGCTGGCGCAGGAATAAGAGGAGTAAAAGAACTGCTTTTATGGTAGCTATGGCAGGAAATGCAATCGCTCCGAACGCCGCCTTGCGGGCTGTGACACTCGACGCAGGTCTTGATCGAAGGGAGATGGAGATCGCTCGTCAGCTCACTTTTCATTACCGTATGACAATCAATGCAGGTGATACCTTTCTGATGGAGAGAGTGGTCAAATTTCCCTAGCGTCATCCAACGAGTTGGCACTCCTACTTTTTCGATCAGCGGAGTGGCATTGGCAGCTTCTGGCGCTTTCACCTCATGGCAAACGGCACAACCAGTGAAAGCAGCGCGTTGGCCATTGGCGAACTTGGTGCCTTTATCTGAAAAGAAAACCATGTGCTCGAGGTCTTCACCCGTTTTGTATTGCCCCTCGATGTTGCTGCGTTTTTCCTTGATGTAACGGATGAGATCATCGCGGCGAGTGATGCCATCAACATCGCGACCGAATTCCTCGTATTGAATATTCAGACTGCGGAGAAAGGCTCTGACGTAATAAGGGTCGCCATGCGGTAGGGTAAGCCCAGGAGTTTTTTCATCAAACTGAAGTGTGTGGCATTCGGTGCAATGTTCCGCATAAGTGATCGGCAATTGATACTCGCCGCGGCCATCTTGCTTGTGGCAATCGATGCATTTCAGTTCATGAGGCATGGTGCCTTTGCCCATGTGAATGGAGTGATTGAACTTGAGTGTATTGCTGTCTTTGATTCCCTCGCGGATTTGACGAAACTCTGGGTGATCGGTGTGAAACGTCTCAATGACATCGGTATAACCACCCACAGGGCGAACTCTGGGCTGAATTTTCGCGGTGTTTCTAGTATTCTGATCTGGAAATTGATGAGGGTTCATTCCCGCGCCGAGATCTCTGGATTTTGCCATAAGTTCGGCCGAACCATGACAGGCTGTGCAATAGGCATTGTCCACCGGCGGCATCACGCCAACGTGCTCTTTGTGACACTCGTGACAGGCAAAATTCGCTGGTATGTTTGGCTGGTGAAATTCCTTTTCTTTATGGCAGGTAAGACATTTCAGATCCATGGTAAACGATCCCACGGGACCGCGCTTAATCAGCTCTTTGGGGTTCAGGCCTTTTTGAGAGGCAGCGAATGCCTTGGTGTGCCATGAATCTGCACCCTCTTTGGCGCCGTCGTGGCAGGCAGCGCATTGGCTCGCCTCGCCAGACATTTTATGGTGGACTCTGTCGAAATGCTCGCTGCCGTGAGTGGTCGTGACAGGACCGGGGTTGATGAAGTCATCGCGCCAACTGCGGCTAATGCCGATCAAGAGAAAAATGACCGTCGCGATGCAGGTGAGCACAATAGCGCGCTTGCGCAGCGCGCGGAGTGTGCGACGCGGTTGGCATTTGGGAATGGCATTGCAACAGGTTCCATCAGGAAAAGGTCCGTTCTCACATTTACCGCCGCCAGATTTCGGACGAGTGCATGTCCAATGGCCTTTGACTTCGCCAGGTTTCACGACGAGGCGCGGCGAGCACTCGTAAGTGGCACGGCATTTGCCTTGAGGCGAAGGACCGATGCGGCACGGGCAGCCCTCGCAGGTATGTCCACATTCCCAATTTGCATTGGGGCGGATGTATTCGTGGGAGGCAAACTCCGGGGATTTGCTATCGTGACTCATGAGGCGGATGCTGTAAAATAAATAGAGGATGATGTGTTCATACTCGATAAACAAGTAACATAATTCTACTGATAACGAGGCGTAAAAAATCATCCCTTAAATCTATGGCGTCAGACACGGAATCATTTTGCACTATAATATTCACGTTCTGTAGTGTAACTAGAATAGACAGCGTCTCAAGCTTTATTTTCGGTACGGCGCAGGCATCAGGCATCGCGAGTGGCTTCGTATTGAGAATCCGAATGGTGACGGAGTAGCACAGCGGAGGAAACGCTTTTATCGAATAATGCTCCGAGGGGGAAATCAAATGTAGGGTTTCATCCCATCGCGGAAATCGTTTAGGACCGCCAGCGTATTCGTAATGAAAGCAGCTCCCTCCGCACCACTCTGGTGCATGACCCTTTCTCCCCAAACCGTGCAAGTGCTCAAACGCATCCAAAGCAAACAAATCAACCGTTTTGGTCCGATTGGCGAACACGTTGCACCGCCGCATAACAAGCTCCTTGTTGGGCAAATAAAAGGACAACTTTATGTATCATAGCAGTGGCAACTAAGAAGCTTTCTCACACCCGCGCAAACCAAAAGATGTAGAGAAAAAACCGCCCAGATGTAATACCGGAGGGTTCAAAGAATTTCGCGTTCCTCGGGCAGTTTGTAGAAATTCCCCACGGTATCGTTTTCACCACGGAATATAGCGTGTCAGGTGCGATCCATGCGGTCAAAACATTCGTCAAGCCGTCGCTGGTGGTTCCGCCGATGTATTTCGGACAATACCACCCGCTCTCGTGCCTTGCCGTTGTCGGTGTCGGTGCTTTGATACGTTAGGTTACGCAAAATGGAGTCACACACATGGGGACTTCGCATGGCATCATTTTGGGGGGTATGTTATGAGGATTCATGGCGCAAAATTTTCTTATGCAAAATCTCTACTCAATCCGCGCTTTAATGGCTTTTCATTCTAACAGTTTTCAAAAATACTAGAATCACAACTGCCCCCTGAGACATGCAAAATGCTACCGCGCAGGGATGCTCCACCAACGACGATTGGTATGTTTTTGGACTTTATCATGTTGTTTGCGTTTTTGCCAACTGGGTCGCTTCAACGCGCGGGATCGAAGAATCGTGCGTTCTTTCCCTTTGCATCACCATCACCGATGTCTTCCCGCGCCCATTCGATTTTTTTCATCAGTGCTGCCATCACTTTCGGATGGGAAGCAGAGAGATCTTTTTTCTCGCCGATGTCCGCATCCAAATCGAAGAGCATGGGTTGCGTGATATCAATCCGATCCTCGGGCGCGATCATTTTCTCCCAACCTTTCGGTACCGTTGCCGTCGCAATGGAACGCGGCAAGACTAACTTCCATCGTCCCGAACGTATTGCTTGAAGTTGCGTGTGTTGATAAAAGAAAAAGTCGTTTTCGGTTATCGTTAGATTTTTTTCACCATGCATCAGTCCGCTAATTTCATGACCGTCAATGACTCGATCGGTTGGCACTTGTCCGCCAGATAATGTTGCCAAGGTGGGTAGCAGATCCATGTTAGAAGTAACAATGTCGGATGTTGTCCCGGTTGGGATTTTTCCAGGCGCGCGCATGATACAGGGCACTCGTTCGCCGCCATCCCAAGTGGAGGTTTTTGCCCCGCGCAAGGGTAGAGCGCTGCCGCCGTCTTTTCCCTTGACCCACCAGGGCCCGTTGTCGCTGGTGAAAATGACGTAGGTGTTATCATCCACTCCCAGTTCCTTGAGCGTGTCCAAGATACGACCAGTATTGAAATCAATTTCCTCCACCACATCGCCGTAGAGTCCGCGTGCGGATTTGCCGAGAAAATCTTTCGAGGCCGCCAGTTTGGCATGAGGCATGGAGTGCGCGAGATAGACGAAGAATGGCTGCGTGTGATGCTGTTTGATAAACTGAATCGCCTCGTCGGTGTAGCGCTGGGTGAGCATGGACATGTCCGCCTTTTTTTCGATCATCTGCTCATTGCGCAGCAGGTTGACGATCTGGTCATTGCTCGATGGTGTGCCGAAAAAATAATCATAGCCCTGTTTATTGGGCATGAGCTCTGGATCGAAATCCGTCTGCGTGTGTCCTGCCATGTCCCACTTACCAAAAGCGGCGGTGGAATAACCCATCGGCTTGAGGATTTCCGGAATCATGACCTCCTTGGTGTGAACATAAAAATGGAGTTCTACCCGGTTATCTTTTTTTGCGATCCGCAGTGGATAGCAGCCAGTCATGATCGCTGCGCGCGATGGCCCACAAATCGGTTGGCCGTAAAAACTAGTGAAGCGCATTCCCTCCTTGGCCATCTGGTCGATGCGTGGTGTCTTGATCAGTGGCGAGCCAAAGCAACCCAAATCCTGATAGCCTAAGTCATCGCACAGAATGACGATGAAATTGGGTTTGGATTTCTCCGCTGCATTGCTTACGGCGAGTGGCGCAAGTAGCAAGGCTACAAATAAAGTAATGAGGTTTTTCATAGTCTTGAAACGCCCTGTAGGGATGATTTCTTTCACTTTTCGATGATCGCGCCATGCATGGGAATGCAGCGGTGTTGCGATTTCGGCTAGCTTGAATTTTTGAAGATGATGCACAAATTACTCCACATCGTATACGGCGTGCTCAAACCCCAAAAACCCTTCGATTCTGACTACTCCAAAACAATAGAAATAACGCTTGCTCGCATCACCGCATCTGCTCCCTGAGAAGCATAGTTGCTGAAGCTATTCAGGAATGGTCGTCGCATTTAGAATTTGTTCTAGTTTTTTCAAATTATACTCTTCTGCAAATTCGTAGTCTTTATCTTGAAAAACGCGCGAAGAATCACTTGTAATGGGGAAAATGAAACTCTCTGCAAAGCGTTTGTCCCTGATTGCTGCTGTTTTTTCCGCGCTGCTGCCGCATGCCGCTTGCGCCAATGACGTCCTGCTCGAGGAAAACTTCGACCGGGTCGGGCCGTTCGGCAGACAGCTCCTCGCGGATCCTCATGTGAAATTGCTGCGCAAGGGAGGCGCGGATGGCTCCGATGCGATCCGCGTTGCCTATGTGGGATCGAAAGAGGGATCAGAACGCATTGTGATCCGCCATCCGCTGAAAAAGGCGGTGGAGGAGGCCAATCTCAGTTTCGATGTCCGCTTCGGCGAGGATTTCCAATGGGTGAAAGGAGGGAAGTTGCACGGACTCGGCCCGGAAAATCCCGTCACGGGCGGAAACGACCGAGCGCCCGAGAAGTGGAGCGCGCGGCTGATGTTCGGTAGCGAAGGCAGAACAAAGTCCTACCTCTATGAACAAAGTCCCGACAAAAAATTTGGGATCGGTGGCACCTCAAAAGCGGCCGTTTTCAAAAAGGCTGTCTGGCATCATGTGGTGATCCGGGTCAAGGTGAATACTGCCGGGAAAGCGGATGGCATGTTCTCCGTGAACGTCGATGGCAAGGAAGTGAACAAGGAATCCGCCGTCACATTCCGCGCCAGTGATGACAAGAGCACATTGATTTCAACGATGCTTTTCAGCACCTTTCACGGTGGCGAATCTCCTGCGCATGCACCGACGGATAAAGCAGGAAAATACACCACCGTGTATGCCGACTTCGACAACTTCACGGTGAAAAAAGGCGGTTGATCAGATTGTAGCCAAAGACGACGTCCCCTAGTAAGGATTAGCCCGCAACGGCAACACCGGGCGTTTTGGAATGCGCGTGTTGTGGGAAGTCGAAGGTCAAGACGAGCGGTTCACTTCCGGTATTTTCGATTTCCACCCCGCCGCGGTTGAGTGCGGCTTGGGTGATGAATCCGATCTCGGCATAGATTTCGCCCAGCTTCATGTCCTGGTTGTATTGCACCGCAAGCTTGCCCACGCGGCCGCGGCCACGGTTCGTGTGGAACAAGGTCGGGCTCTCCGGGCGGAAATTCGTCTTGGCTCCGGGTGCAATGGTGAGACGGAGAATCGAGCACTTTTGGTCGCCAAGGACATCACCGTAAACGATCCACTTGGCGTCCACTCCGTCGCCGGAAAATTCCTCGGCGGTGATGGCCGGGCGCGAATATTTCTGGACGAAGTCCGGGTCCTGATTGGCTTTGAAGTCGAAGGTGTCCACGAGGAATTCCCAGTCTTCGTGACGGGCTTTCGGATAGTCTTCTTCGCGGCAGGCATAAAACGCATCGGCCGCGCCGATCCGTCCATCCAGTGTCAGATCCTCGGCGAGGAAATGCTCGTCCATCGTGACGTGCAGTTCGTGCGTGCAAAGATCCGTGGGTGAGTGTAGCACGCCATTGGGCATCACGAAGCCGTTATCGATGTGCATCATCGTGTGGGGCGATAGATGCCTTACGCCGTTGTATTCGCCCTTGCCCCAGCTCTTCATGCAGGCGAGGAACTGGTCCTTCGTCACGAACGGGTAAAGCCCCATGGCCGTAGTATGATAGTGCGACGGACTGACTCCGGGGTTGTCGAAAGAATTGATGTCGTATACTTCCCACTTCGACCAGTGGAGATGGTGCGGGATGGGGTTTAGGTTGTCGAACTTCTTGGACACAATCGGCCAGGTGGCCTTGCCGAACAAGAACTTCGAAAATTCCGTGACTTTTTCGCCCATGACTGCCACCGGATCGGCCTCAATCAAATCCTGCAAGGAAATCACTTGCCCGCTGGGCGTGAGGACGTGCGCTTCCCCCTCACGAAAAGGCGCTTTTCCCGAACGGGTATCGACGACGCCTGTCACGATGGGCACAGTGCAGCACATCCAGACTTCATCGAGACC
>CAIRGO010000178.1 GCA_903878115.1 Akkermansiaceae bacterium
GGGACAGCATCGGCGCGCAATCTCAACGATCTATCGACCTTACCGTAAAAATTCGCAATCGGCATTCCTCAAAAAAACCTCTCAGGGCCACGTAGAATCAAGGCCTAGGACGCACCGTGCTTAGGCTATGGGACGGCTGTGTAAAAATTCTAACATTATCTTCCCTTCGTGAGCTTCGTGGCTTCCTGTGAGACTCTGCCTTTTGTTTTTCGCCCACTTTGGGGCTGAAGAAGGGGGAGTATTTACCCTCTAACCAATTCTGTTAAAAATTCTTCTTCAACCCTTTGCGATCTTCGTGTCTTAGCGGTGAAAAAAAATCGCCCCGCATGAGGCAAGCCGTCCGCACTTCAGGCCAAGCAAGATTAAAAACTTGAGACCTCTGATTTTTGATTCGACTGAAGTCGAAACTACTTTTTAAAATCTTCTTCAACCCTTAGCGATCTTCGTGGCTTTGCGGTGAAAAAAATTCCCCCGCATGAGGCAAGCCTCCGCACTCTTGGTTTTTACAAATTCTCTAAATCATTTTGCGATTGCGGTGCTTCATTCCATGGCAAGGCATCGAGCAACGCGCGGTATTTTTTATGATCGAATACTCGATTTTGATGGAGCATTTCGTCGATTTCTTCGCCTAGGCAATCAGCAATCTCTTCGCGGATTTGTTCATCGCTCATTCCTAGAGCTGCTAAGCGATCATAGGTGCTTTTGACATAGGGAGTTTCTGCGGAAAGTAATTGGTCGTTCACCGCTAGTAATAGACCGTGGAGGATATCAGACATGTGAAATTTTGTTAGAGATAAGTTTCGATAGGGCGGGTCAAGCATTGCTGCCAAGGCGTAAATTCTGGCGGAATGGGAGCGACGAAATGCAGCCGTTCCAGCGTGCGTGGGTGATCAATGCTCAAGCGCCATGCATGCAGCATCAAACGACCTGTCTGTGCAGTTTGTCGCTGGATTTGCGCATAGATCGGGTCACCAATGATTGGGGTGCCTTTGTGCTTCATGTGCACGCGGATTTGGTGAGTGCGTCCCGTGTGCAAATGACAGAGGACCAGCGCTGTGCTGGTGGAGGGATCATTGACAATGACCCGATAATCGGTGATCGATGCCCGGCCTGCGGGCGGCGTTACCACTGCCATTTTTTGGCGATTACGCGTATCACGACCGATGTGTGTGAAAACGGTATCCACATCAGGGACTGGCACATTTTGTGTGATGCAAAGATAAATTTTATCGTTCGTGCGATTCGCAAATTGGCTGGCTAGGTGTTGGTGCGCGTGATCATTTTTCGCAACGATCAAACATCCTGAGGTATCTTTATCGAGACGATGAACAATGCCTGGCCGCTCCACGCCGCCGATGCCAGAAAGCTGACCTTTGCAATGATGGAGCAGTGCATTGACCAAAGTACCTTCATGATTGCCTACCGCAGGGTGTACCACCATGCCGTGTTCTTTATCGATCACGATGATGTCATCATCTTCAAAAAGAATCTGCAAGGGAAGATCCTGCGCGGCAGCTTCTGACGGCACAGCTTCCGGAATCAACACGGTGATCAAATCCCCCAGTTTCACCGAATCGCGCGGTCGCGCCACTTGGCCATTGCGTTGAATGTATTGCTCACGAATCAAGTCCTGAATGCGAGAACGTGATAGTTCTGGCAAACGGCTCGCCAACCAAGCATCGAGGCGTTCACTGCTTGGCTGGTCAACCGTGAGAGTCATAACAAAAGTGCCGCGGGATCAAATTTCATGCACCGGAAGATTGGCGCATTCCTCGCGTAATTTTTCTGCGAGTGCGGTGCTGAGATAGCGTTCAGAGCTCGAGCAACCAATCGTAACGATGCGCTTGCCTGCGTATTCGGGACGCTTGGCGACTTGCATCGCGGCCCATACATTCGCACCCGTAGAAATTCCCGCAGGCAGTCCTTCGTCGCGCGCTAACGCACGAGCGGTTTCTAGTGCATCTTCGTTGGTCACTTGAATCACTTCATCAATGATGTCGACGTTAAGATTTTTTGGGATGAATCCAGCTCCGATCCCCTGAATCATGTGCGGGCCAGGAGCGCCACCAGAAATCACCGGGCTAGCTGTTGGTTCTACGGCGAATGTTTTCATGTCACAACGTGCTTTGAGAACTTCTGACACACCAGTAATCGTGCCGCCAGTGCCCACGCCCGAAACGAAAGCATCGATCTTCCCATCCGTAGCGGTCCAAATTTCTTCTGCCGTCGTCTCACGGTGCACTTGTGGATTCGCGGGGTTTTCAAATTGCCCCGGGCCAAACGAACCAGGATTTTCTTCTAACAATTGTTTCGCTTTCGCAATCGCGCCGCCCATGCCACGTGCCCTAGGTGTCAGCACAATCTCAGCCCCTAACAAACGCAACAAGACTCGGCGTTCTACCGACATGCTCTCAGGCATGGTAAGGATGCAGCGATATCCTTTAGAGCGAGCCACAAACGCCAAGGCGATGCCAGTATTTCCCGAAGTAGGTTCGATGATCAAACCACCTGGTTTCAATGAGCCATCGCGCTCGGCAGTTTCGATCATCGCCTTGCCGATCCGGTCCTTGACGCTGAAGAGTGGGTTAAAAAATTCCGCTTTCACACAAATCTCGGCACCGAGACCCTTAGTGATGTGATTGAGACGAATGAGCGGAGTGTTTCCGACGGTATCGACCATGCTATTGGCAATTTTCATAATGAAGTGTGTTACTATTAATGTTACGCGACAAATGATTAGCATGTTACCCAGAAAAATCACGTCATTTTTTGTGCATGATTATCCAGGGTGATCAATCTTGGGAAATGAAGACCCTCGGGAGCGATTCATGGTTCACGCATCGCGAGCTATGAGGTGTCCCCGAGCGACACGGTTCCAGTTGGTGGCTCAACCCCATGACTGCGCTGACGCTGGTCATGGGCTTTTATGAGTTTGTCCGCAAGGGACAAAAGAGCGATGGGAAATCCGATGCTAGCACGTCCCCTAGGGGACGATTGATAAAAGCCCACGACAAGCACGCTATGTGCGCGGTCGTGAGATTAAGTCCCCCATCCTCTTCTTCGTCCCACGGGGACGATTCATTCGTTAATGATCATTACTAGTCAACTTTTTCCCTAGCTTGATCGCCGTGCATGATTATCTTACGATCACAGCTGAGACCCACTGCATTCGCTCACAGAGCCATGACCTGAATGCGCATCAATTCATTTCTTCCATGATGTCCGGGTCGCTTTGGAGCTTGGTGCCGACGGTGGAGATATTTTCCATGGCGTTTTTGAGGCGCTCGCTGTAGCTTTTATCATTTTCTCCGTCTTTTTTGCCGTCTGCTACGATTGCTACGACCTCAATCATCGCAGTGCGAAACGTTTCGATTCGTGGGTCGATGAATTTTTTCAGATCGTTGAGAGTTTTCACGCATGCTTTAGAATCGGCTGCGAGGTTATCAGGAAGCTCCATTGTTCTGCCGGTGATCTGCATCATCATGGCGCGACCGATCGGGCGCATGATACCATCTGAGGCGGTTTGGATTTCGTGGAACGATCCAGCAAGGGTCAATGATTTGGCGTTTTTTCCTTCAACATATTGGAGCAGCAGTTTGGCGGAATAATGATTGGGCATTTTTTCGACAATCCCTTGCAGACGTTTGATCGTGGCTGGATTTTTGAGGATAAGGTCATACTTAGTCTTGGGATCTGTGCCCGTCGATTTGGCTTTGCACACTCTTACGATTTCAGAAAATGCATCTAAGGTGCTTTGGACTTCCGCTGATTTAACTTTGCGTGATATGGCGTGAGCTTGTTCAAAGTCCTTCATACTGAAAATTTGAATGTCTAACAATTGCTCAGGGCCATCCATCAATAAAACGTCGTCCACATCTTTGGCGTTGCCCTCGGGCAAACCTACAATCTTGCAACCGCGTTTGGTGGCACCGCGAATTTTTCCTGATGCTCCGCCGATTTTTTGCACCTTACCATCGGCAGTGATGTCACCTGTGGCGGCAAAGGTTTCGTCGATCTCTTCGCCGGAGATCAATGAGTCTAACACCAATGTGAAAACAGTAGCTGCAGAAGGTCCATCTTTCGGCACGTATTTATCTTGGAAGCCGATATCAATTTTATAACCCGAAGGAATTTTCCCTTTCCCTTCATGGCGAACGCGCAGGAATTTGATGACTTCTTCCAGCGAGCCGGCCATCATCGGACCTACTTTTTGATTGAAGGTGAAGAGAAGATTTTTTTGCCCTTCTTCTTTCAGCGCGGTGACGTTTACTGTGCTGACGCCGCCAGCGAACTCGCCGCCAGGAAGTTGTCGCACGACAAGTGCATTGACGGTGCTTTGATTTCTAGCGAATGAACTAGCAGGCCCGCCGGGCATGATGACTTCTTTTTGCTGAAGCACTTCCTCTTCCTCTTCTTCTTCCTCGCCAGGACCTGGAGCATGGCGGATCGCGTCACCTAGGATTCCTGTCCAATCAGCTTTACGTCCTGCATCAGTTAGCTTCTTCTGGATATCTTCAATTTTTGGGGCGCTTTCATCGGTCTTATCGAAGCGCATGGCGATGTCACAGATATATGCCGCGCATAGTTCGTTTGCTTCATTGCCCGATTTGCTGGTGAGAGCTTTGACGCCATAAGCGAGGCGGCGCATGACGGCACTTTTTTTGTTTGGCTCACTAATTGTTTCGCCAGTTTTTTTCAGTTGGCTCAATGCGTCTTTGATTTTTGCGTTGTCTTTGTCCAAACGTGCTGCGATGGCCAGCGCTTGGGCACGGATGTCATATTCGACATTGTCCTTCTTCTGATCAAAATCTCTACCAATGCCGATGAGCGCATTGACCAAGCCAGAAAGATCAATCTCGTCGATTTTGATTTTTTTCGTGTCGAAGATTTCTTTCTCCAAATCCGGTGCGCGATAGGCACTGGCCGCCGATGCCATAGAGGCAAGGGCAAACAAACTAGCAACTAATACCGCGATGAGACGAGTGAATTTACGCATGCCCACTAGACTAAAGTAAATCTAACAGTGCTGGAAGAAAATAATTGCAAATAATTTTCCTCAACTATCAAGCCATCCAAAATGGCGGCTTCCCGCATTTGTATTATTTATTATCTTTATCAATATCCATGCTTTCGCCTAGTATGATGGCCAATTTACGATTTAGTTGAGGAATTGCTTTGCGTAAGATGCCGGCAGTTTCCCAGACCGATTTATCGTAGAAAGTTTTGTCCTCGCTATTAAATCCGCGGTCATGCATTTTTTTTACGCCTCGTGACAAGGTGCGGGTGGTATTGACGAGCTCAATGGCCTCCGCGTAGATCTGACGATCACTAGTCGCCACCATTTTTTCTAATGGATCTAGGGCAGCTCTGCATTCATCAAAGTTTTGTTGTAGGGTCTCCGCTTTGATGTCTCTGGCTTGTAGACCCAAATCAACTTCTGCGATCCACTGGATCGGCGCGATGCCACGTCGAATTTCGTGGGCGACAAGTTCAGGACTGAGGGTGGTAGGACGTTTGCCTTTTGCTTGCATCAACATCATTTGTGCGGATGCGTGTTGAGGAAATGCAGCTACAATTTTTTCCAATCGTGTGATCACAAAAGGATTGGTTACGAATGGCCCGATGGTGTTCATGGGGGCTTTTTCACGAATGCCAGCGAAGGCAGTGAGTGCCTCTTGTAATGCGGGATCAGGAGTTTTTTTGCTGAAAGCAATCAACTCTTCCATGTTTTCGGCGAGAATGATGTCGTGCTTGACGAAAGTTTGCAGGTCATCCATGGTCAATAAACCTGGAAGCAACGAAGCAGCAGATTTAGGCAATACAACGCGTGAGCCAGGGGCGGCGGTGATTACACGGATGAGTTCCCATCCATTTTTGGGCATTTTGAGTTTCCCATCCTTGGTGACGACTCCCATCACGATGCCTGTCGGTTCATCACCTGAAATCGTCGCGCTAGCGAGAACTGCGGCGGCGGCGGAAATTGAATTGCTATTGCGCCTGAGCGAGTAGGTATTTTTCTCTCCAATGCCGATCGAAAGCACTCCACCTGTTGGAATACCATGATTGAGTTCTTTCAAGACTGGCACGGTCGCCTCGTTGACATCGATCAAAATTGGTTTGGCTTTTTCCTCGTCAACTTTTTCCAAATGATAGCGGAATGATTCGTGTTCATGGTCGATCCATGATTTGGCGGATACCGTGCACATTTCAAGAGTGTATTTTTCCGTATCCTCGTGATAGATCCAGAATGGGCTTAGGATGGTAGCTTTCTCCTTGCGAAATGCGGTGGTCTCAAGCTCTGTTTTATCGTCACTCTTTTCCACATCTTTTTTATCCGTGTCGGTATTTTCAGCGATTTCTGGCATTGCCTTATCTTCGAAGTCTTTGGCGTTGGCAACCCATTGGTCCCATTTCCCTTGTTCCTTGGCAAACACCGCCGCTGATGGATGCTCAGGATCGACTTTGGCTAACACATCACCGAGGCAGGTGGCCAGCACTTGTCCATCTTTTCCGGCTTCTGGGGAAGCTAACCAAGCTTGTGTGCGCCAAGCGCGAGTCTTCGCAATTGCTACCTCTGATCCGTCGGCTTTATCAGGAGATTCTTTCTTTTTGAAGCTGCTTGCTAATTCGTCCACTTGATGATTTACGGGATCCAATGCTTGCGCCAGTGCTAAAAATTGCGCGGCCACCCTCAGATCGTCGTTGGTATCGTGCGGCAAAGTGGACGTTAGAGTCGTTAGTTGCCGGGAGAGTGATGTCATGGTTTCCACGTCAATGGGCAATTGATCACGGCGAAAAGGAGTATGATCTGTAGGGGCGACATAACCAGCAAAAGAGAGTGAGCAAGATAGCACAAAAGCGATCAAGCTGCATAGAACTGCTGAGATGGTTCTTATTACTTTTTTCATAATCCGATCTGTTATTATACCAAATCTACGCTCGTTCATAGGAGAATGTTGCATAAATATATGTTTTTTGTCAAAGTCGCGCTGTGATGGAAACGATACCACAGCTAACTACCCGCGAAGAAGTGATGTTTTTTGATACCGATTGCGGTGGCGTGGTGCATAATTTGGCCTACCTGCGGATGATTGAAACTTGTCGCACGCGACTTGCCGCATTGATGGGAATGGATCTCGCGACGATGGCTAAAACGCATCTTTATCCCGTAGTGGTGCGCACAGAGGTCGACTATCGCACACCCGCCAAGCTCGGTGATTGGCTATCCATCGAGGGCAGGCTCGAGGAAATCCAAGGCGCGCGGTTTTGGTGTGCATTTGTCATGATACGTGAGTCTGATGGACAAATCATCGTCACCGCTCGTCAATCTCTCGCCTTAGTGCAGATGCCCGAGGGCAAACCGAAACGCCTGCCACGCGAATGGACGACCCGTTGGTCGGGCGTCGTTAGCTGAAGCTCAGAATAGCAGCAGTGGACTTAGCTCTTTTACCTTAGGTGCCTTACATCGTGAAAGTAGACCGTCGAGACGAATGAGTTCATCCATATTCGGCTCCCATTCGCCGTCTAATAATTGATGCAATTTTGTGGCCCAATCATCATGCTGTGAAGCCACTTGGTGTTCTAGGCGATAGACCAATTCAGAAATTTTTCCACTCACGGCCAGCTCTTTGCGAGCACGACGCAACCATACTTCCACATAGCGACGATCTTTTTTTTCACCGATGTTCACGCGCTCTTGTAATATATCCTGCAAAACAATCAAGATAAATGTAGTAACGGACTCTAACAGAACTTGACGCGAGTTGGCAAAGCGTGGAAGTTGCCCGCCCTTAAAACCTCTATGAGATTGTATTCCGCTATCGTTATTTTTCTAACAATTGTTAGTGCGCACGCTAATTTGGTGATTACTGAGGTAATGGCAGCAAGCCGACATACTAGTAATGCTATAGTAGATGGTGATTGGTGGGAACTAACAAATACAGGAACGAGCGCAATCAATTTAAGTGGCTACAAGTGGGATGATACGCCCACCCCAACCGGTCCAACGGTGAGCACTTTTCCTAATGTGAGCATCGCTGCTGGGGAATCGATCATCATACTCCAAGAAGCTGCGGTGAACGTCTCTGCTTGGAAAACGACATGGGGACTCTCGACCACGCAAGTGATTAATAATGATCAAACTGCTGCCATGGGTGGTGAAGCCTTCTCTGGCTTAACTGCTACAGGAGATGAGGTCAATCTCTACGATCCTACTGGTCAACTCGTGGCCAGCATTAATTTCGGCGCCTCTACTGCTGGCTTGTCACAAGCGTTTCATCCGGACGGAACGGCCATTTACGGGCTGAGTAGTGTCAACGGTCGCCACGGCGCTTATCTTTCAACCCAAGTGCTCAATGACACCGCCTCACCTGGAAATGCGAAAATTCGTTTCCTTTCCTCACCCACAGCTTACGGCACGGGGAGCTATAATTATCCCATTAGCGCGGTGAATCCCGGCTTTGCCGCGCCTACTTTCACTGCTTCTGGACTGCCCACATTTCTCACCCTGACGGCAGGATCAGGCGGCACCGCCACACTCGCCAGCAATCGCGCACTTACGCTAGCAGATGCTGGCAATTATTTAGTTTCCCTAACTGCCACGAGTAATAGCACTAGCACCATTCAGGATTTTATCGTTACGATTCTCAATCCCCTACCATCGGTCATTTTGAACGAATACAATGCGGTCTCGGCGACGAATTTTCTGAATGGTGGCACAGCCATTGCCGATGATGACGGCGGAGCTCTTAGTGCTGATAGCTACTTTGGCCGCGTGATCGGAAACGGCGGAAAATGGTGTGAATTTGTCGTGATTGACAATGGCACCTCGGGAACGATGGATCTGCGCAATTGGAAAATTGAAATTGGCAAAAACAATGGCTCAGGTTTTGCGGTGCTCACTACCATTTCACTAAACACCAATGCCAATTGGCAAAACGTCCCCACTGGAACCATTCTCACATTTATCGAAAATAATACGGCACTTGGTGGGCGCGATAGTGGGTTTGCCATTCGCAATAATCGTAACTCACTCGGTGACACATGGACGAACGTATGGCTCGGTGACACCACCTACCTCACTAGCGCTGTTGCAGGAACTGGGATTGACAACAGCGGCACGCAGTTTCGCGTGAAAAATGCAAGTAACCAAATCGTCTTTGGTCCCGCAGGAGAAGGCATTGCCCCTGTTGCTGGTACTTCCCCTAGAGAAGTGTTCGAACTGGAAGGCCACCCAACCACCACCGTATCACCCATCATCACCTCGAATAACACCACGCAAGGTTACGACGATGGTGCATCCGAATCAACATTTGGGTCACCGAACAATTGGTTAGATAACTCCACGGTGATCATGCAAAATTTCCTCCCATTCTCAACCAGTCTGTTCTTTCAATGGATGAACAGTTTTGGCATCATCGGTAATAACGCGCTCAAGACTGCCGATGCAGATGCAGATGGACGCAATAACTTTCAAGAATACGCCTTTGGCGGAAATCCTGCGGTCGCTGACTCAGGTTACTTGCTGGGTGCTGTCACCGCAGGCTCACAAGTTGGTTGGAGTTATATTCGTCGCAATAACGATCCATCGATCATTTATTCTTTCGAAAGTAGCGAAAATCTTAGCACTTGGATTGCCGCCACGCCTGCTAGCACTAGTACAACAGCAGTGGCGGGAGCATCGGATTTTTCAAGCTTGACGCTGCAATTCAATCGGCCAGTACCCACCCCCGCGAAATGGTTTCTGCGAGCAAAAGCCGAATGATGCCTCGATGCGATTAAAACCAAGGTTTACGACCAGTCATGTAGATGCGCTCAAACTCTGCATCCGTTTTGGTGAGGTAAGTAATGCCTTCAATCAGACCAACAATCGCCACGACCAATGTAGGAATGCCGCAGAGGAAATATCCCACAACACCCACGACACACATGATGATGCCCTCATTTTTATAACCAAGTCACAGTCATCCCACAGCCTGAGCAAGAAGCTGCGTAAGACTTGAACTACCAAGGCTTAGGTTTCGTTTTGGAAGAATGGCGATTGCGAGTTATTTTCTCTGATCTGGGTTTATTCTGATTTTACGTGCCGATGCTGTCCCATGAGATCACGATGTCGATGGCGCAAAACCTGGCAACCAAGCTTGATTGAGCGATCCCAGCACTCGAAACCGAC
>CAIRGO010000179.1 GCA_903878115.1 Akkermansiaceae bacterium
CTCAAACATCTGCCCGCAATCTGTGGATCGATACGGGAGCACAAAATAAAACGATCGAAGTGACTAGTGCTACTGGCGACATCACCTTCAGCGGAACGGGCGGAAATATCAATAAGCCATTCACCAAGACAGGTGCAGGTGCCTTGACTCTGGCCGATGTGATCAACGTTGGAGCCACTGTCATCGTCAATGGCGGACGCCTCAGCCTCACGGGAGCTAATGCCTATACTGGTGACACCGCCGTTCTGGCTGGTACGCTCGCTGTGAATGGAACCGCCATCGCGAATACCAACAAGCTGATCATCGATGGCGGAAAAGTAGAACCTACTGGCACAGAAGTGGTGGACACTCTCTACTTCGGTGGTGTGCAACAAATCGCAGGGACATGGGGTGCTACGGGATCCGGTGCGACAAATATTGACGACGTTCGTTTCGCTGGCACTGCTGGTGTTATTAGCGTAACGACGGGCCCTGCTGGCTACGTTACATGGGCTGGATTGAAAGGACTCACTTCCGGAAATAATGGGGTGTCACAAGATCCCGACAATGATGGCATCAATAACCTCCAAGAGTTTTATTTTGACGGCGATCCATTGGCAAACAATCAGGCGATTCTGCCGCAGTTGTCGTCGGATGCAACTTACATGATCCTCACGTTCAAACGTCGAGATGATGCGGAAACTGATATCATTTCTCAAAATGCACAGTGGGGATCTGATCTCATCGGTTGGACACCTGCCACCATCACGGCGGCCTCTGCTGCAGCTGATGCGAATGGTGTCATCATCAACGTTGTCGAAAACGGCACGGCTCCCGATGATGTGACAGTGTCAATTCCACGTGCCAATGCGATCGGCTTTAAGTTGTTCGGTCGTGTGGTGATCGTGAAATAATGTAATTCAGAAAAAAACCACTTCGGCCATGCGCTGAAGTGGTTTTTTCTTTTCTAGCGAGTAAGTGCGTGGTTTTTCCGTGCATTTTGCTGTTGCCGTGCTACATCTAGCGCAGACCGAATGTGGGAAAAGATTTTATGAAGGCTGAGGAAAAAGATTTTTTGTTAGAATTATTGCAAACTCCCAGCCCCACGGGTTTTGAAATGCCAGGGCAACGCGTGTGGGCGAAATACATCACGCCATTTGCGGATGAAGTGACGTGCGATACTTACGGTTCCACTTGGGCAGTGCTAAAAGGCAAAACCGAACGCACGGTGATGTTAGAGGCTCACGCAGATGAGATCGGCTATATGATCAAGCACATCGATGACAATGGATTTCTGCGCATCGATCGCGTGGGCGGCAGTGATGCTGCGACTGCTCGCGGACGTCGCTTGCGCATCCTCGGCGACAAAGGCGAGGTCACGGGCATCATCGGCAATACCGCAATCCACCTTCGTCGTGACGAGCAGGGTAGCGAAAAAGCACCAGCAGTGAATGATCTGTGGATCGATGTGGGAGCCTCCAGCGCGAAAGAAGTCACTGCCATGGGATTGCGTGTCGGGCATGTGGCAGTCTATTATGATGGACCATTTGAGATGGCGCACAAACGCATCGTCGGTCGCGCGTTAGACAATCGCATCGGTGGCTATATCATCGCGCAGGTGATGAAAAAAATTTCCCGTGAGAAAAAGCGTCCGGATTTCACCTTGATCTGCCTCAATGCCGTGCAAGAAGAGATTGGCGGCAATGGTGCGATGATGGCGACACATCGATTGATGCCAGACATTTGTGCCTGCCTCGATGTGACTCATGCCACTGATACCCCTGGATTGGATTATAACAAATTTGGGAAAGTCACCCTCGGCGGTGGTCCCACGGTGAGCCATGGCAGCGCGAATCACCCGAAGGTGGTGGAGCGTTTGATCAAATGCGCGGATGCAGAAAAAATACCGATTCAGCATGAGGCTAGCAGTCGTTTTACGGGGACTGATACGGATGTTATTTTTCATTCGCGCACTGGTGTTCCTAGTGCTTTGGTTTCCTTACCGTTGCGCTGTATGCATTCTGTTGTGGAAACAGCGCACCTTGATGATGTCCATTACACCATTCAACTGTTGAGTTCATTTGTCGAATCACTCCGCTCCAAAGATCTATTTCATCAATCACTGTGAAACATATTTTCGTTAGTTTGTTGTTCGCGCTACAAGGGCTCGCCACGGCTGCTGATACTCCTGAAGTCGCGGCGATGGATTTTGCTGTAGCGATCAAAACATCGACGATTGCTGGTGCGCAGGAAAAACTATGCGCGCTGAATCCAGATACGGGTGAAGCAAAAAAAGCAAAAATTGTCGGCGCTTGGAGTGGGCTTCGCGACACCATGATCACTGCGGAATTTGAACTAGCAGATCAAAAAACCGATGGCGATTTCGCAGCGGTGATTCTCAAGCAAGCCGACCCAGAAAACGCGAACAACTTCCGCATTTATGGGTTTGGGATCGTCAAGCGTGAAGGTGCTTGGCTGGCTGCTCCCGTGCCCTCATCCTTTGAAAATAGCATCGTTAGTTATGAAGCTGATTCTCTCGCAAGACGCAAAACGATCCAGCAGTGGATGTTAGGGCGGGAGGTTTCTCTGCGAGAAGAAATGCAGAAAAATGCGGCGACGAATTTGTTAGAAAAAATGCGGCAATTCATGCCTGCTGAGAAATTAAAAACCATCGGCGGCAAAGAGTTGTTAGAAAGTTTTGTGAAAGCCTGTCGTGAAAAAAACCAGAATGCAGCTCTCGCTCATCTTGGCGGCTATTCGTCTGATGAAGTGGATGGTTGGGTGCGCATCACGCGTCGACTCACGAAAGCCTTCACCGGTGATGAAATAAACAAATGGCCGTGGCGTTTGCTTGCGGATCCTTCTACCATCACTTGCATCGGTGCGGCAGAGGAGGTAGCAGGGGAGATTGCCGTGCACATGCTGGCTCTTCACCAGAATGGTATCACGGAGGAACCGGAATACATGATCTTTGCCGTTAAACATGATGAGCAGGGTCTCGCTCGTTTGGAATTGCCCTATGTATTCGTCAATGACGATGTGACAGAAGGTGATGATGGTGCGGTGATGGATTCATCAGAAGAAGATCAGGTAAAATTGTATGAACAACTACGCGCCGAAGCACGTGCTAAGCTGAGTCAAATCGATGTCTCTAAATCTGACGCATTGGCGAGTGGCATCGAAAAAACAATCCAGTCAGGAGACTTTGCCAGCTATTGGGGGATGAACTCGATTGCGAGTGATGAAGGCAAGTTGGATGACCTGCCAATGATTGTTGATTTATGGCAAAAATTGCAGGCGAATTCTTCTACGAGTTTGTTTGGTCGCGTGGGATTTCTTGAAGTGAACGACCAAGCATTATTAGTGATACAATGTTATAACTCAACGAATGCTGATGGCATTACTCTGAAAAAACTTTGGCTGAAGCGCGAAAAAAATGTTTGGTCGCTCGAGGAAGATATTCCTGAGCTTCCCGAAGAAAAAATTACGGCGTGGTTGGAGGAAAATAAACAGAAGTGGACCAGCGAATGGGCGGATTCGTTAGTCGGCGGCAGCGTGCGCGTGGGTGGTTTGGCAAATTCCACGCCCGATGGCACTGCGGTGCGCGATGTTTTTACCAAATGGAGTGCAGCATTGAAGGAGAAAAACTTGCCGCAGATGATGTCACAGTGTGCTACATTTAATGATTCGGCCTCGGTGATGAAGATGCTGCGTAACCTCTCTGGCGAATTGCAATACGGCTCGCCATCGATGGAGATTCTTGATGTTGCCACTGCCGGGCGCTGGGGTGCGGTGTGTGTGAAGCAAACACCAAAATCAAAGTCCCCACCGCAATATCCTCTTTACGTATTCGTCGGCACGGATCAAGGGCCACGTTTGCTCGCGCAAATGGATTTTAAGTTAGATGCAGGCCGTAGTCGTGAATTTCTCAATCAGCAATCATTCCAAAATCTCAGCAAAACATTGCCAGAAGCCGCAGTGAGTGAGCTGCGTTCTCTCTACGATAAATTTAGTAGTTTGGTCAAAGAGAAGTCTGCTGCCAAATAATTTTTTCCTTTCTACATGAGTATCTCCGCATCCTACGAAGTCGCATCACGCCTTGAATCATCGATCGAATCCATCATCCGTGGGCAATCGCGCACGATTCGTCGCATCCTCGCCTGCATGGCATCTGGCGGTCACGTTTTGTTAGAAGATGTGCCCGGAACCGGGAAGACGACACTGGCCAAAGCTCTAGCGCAATCGATCTCAGGTGCTACTTTCAAACGGGTGCAATTTACTCCTGATTTGTTACCGTCGGACATTCTTGGCCTGTCGATTTTTGATCCACAGACGAGCAGTTTTCGTTTTCAGCCAGGACCGATCTTTACGGATATTTTGTTAGCCGATGAGATCAATCGCGCGTCTCCGCGGGTGCAGAGTGCATTGCTCGAATCGATGGCAGAACGCCAGGCCACCATCGATGGCAAAGCGTATGATTTTCAAGGAATCTTTTTTGTGATCGCCACGCAGAATCCCGTTGAATTTCGTGGCACGTATCCATTGCCCGAGGCGCAGATGGACAGATTTTCCATGCAATGCGGCCTTGGCTATGTGACCGAAGACGAAGAAGTGGGCATCCTAGCGGATCAGCAACAAGAGCACCCGGTGAACAAAATGTCAGCATCGATCAGCCATGATGAGATGATCGCCTTGATGGATGCGGTAAAAAAAGTTCGTTTCAGCGAGGAGTTGCAACATTACGCGGTGAAAATCGTCGCCGCCACACGGCATCGGTCCGAAGTGAAATTAGCCGCCAGCCCACGTGCTTCACTGGCGTTGATGAAAACCGCGCAAGCGCTATCGATTTTCGAAGGTCGGGATTTTGTATTACCCGAAACAATTCAAGAATTAGCGGCGGATGTGATCGCACATCGCTTGGTGCTCAGTCCCGATGCCAAGTACGCTGGCGTGACCGGACGCAGCATCGTGGCTGAATTGTTAGAAACGATTCCAGTTCCGGTGTAAGATTTTTTGAATAAAATCATTGGTCGTCACGTTTAATTATTGTATCTGTCCTTTGTCATGAAATTCTTTCTTCGCCGAACATCACAGTTTCTTGCGCTCATGTTGCTCATGAGTTCATCAGCATTGTACGCCGAAGTTCAGGTGGATGTGGAGGAGTTAGGAAAAAGTCTTGGCGGTTGGGACGTGAAGCGCGATAAAGCGGCAGAATACGATCTCTCAGGCAGTACTTATCGCACCTACAAACCAGAGGTCACGCCGACCCCCGAGGGCGGAATTTTTGTTTCCATACGCATTGATTATTGCCGTGGTATGTTTGCTAGCAACGATTTCGCCACGCTGGAAATGACATTTTCTGCCGAAGGTGCCTTGGTGAGCACACAGAGTAGCATCGCGATTCAAGGGAAAAAAATCACCAGTGACGTGATGCGTGCTGGTGCAAATGTCGGGGGGAATGCGGGCGCCGCTGGCACGGCCGTGAAAATGGGTGGCGATCTGGTGGCGAATCTCACGGAAAAACTCTCGCGCGAAAATTTAGTAGAAGCAGGGCGAGTAACATTCCCCGCCGCCGTCCGACACAACTTTAACAAAGTTTTCCAAACGGTGCATAAAATCGAACCCGTGCAAGCACCGCTGCTTCCCGAAAAATCTCCCGCCAAACCAGGCGCTGCGTTAGAGCAGAAACGATAAAGCATCTTTCAAGCCTTCACCATTCTCAAGCCAAAGTGTCGATTTTTTTGGTAACTGATGCAAAAACAGGAGTGCGGAGGCTTGCCTCCGCCTGTGGAGGACTCGGCTTGCTGAGTGAGGTCGTGCCTTTCTGCAATTCGTTTGTAATCAGAATGGTAGGATTGTTTTACCACAGATGCTCACGAATCAGCACAACGTAAAACATAATCGCTGCTAATAGCGATGGCGAAAGATTGAAACAGAGTTGGGTTGGTGGTCAGGTAAAATCATCAAAACTGAACGACTGGTAGTGCTTGTCACGGCGCATCTTGCTCTGACGGCGCGTCGCTACCTTTGGGTTTGATTGGTAAGGCTGTGTCAAATTTGATAAACTCAAGCTTGATTTTGGGCCTTCAAACGCAAAAATGCAATTTGTATCACGCAAGGGATCGTGACCCGAAAAGCAGGACCTGCCATACCATGGGCATACCAAAGAGCCATGATAATCCTCCCGATTGGTCCGGCAGAAATATAGAATTCTCTTTCGTTTTCTGCACTTGCTGAAAGCGAAAGCCCTAGAGCTGCAAAAGGACGTGCGCCCTGATTCGCGACAATAGAGGCAATTCGATATGCTAACAATCCACTACTTCTTGCCCCCGCTTGAATCGCGGCAATCACTGCTGGCTTGGTAAAATCAGTCGTATCTAGCTTCAATTCGACTACTAGTTCTTTCAGCTGCTCTGCTCTTTTCTTCTCGAGGGAATCGATCATGATTTTCATCAGCATATTCAATTCGATCAACTCAACGGAAGAGTGAGGATCAAAATTGACCTTCATGATACTACAAACATCAATCAAGATTTTTTTGTATTCAACGCCATGACCGCCACGGAAGAATGTAGCAAATGTATTCGCGCCAAAGCATTGTATCTCACATGCGATATGTTCCCATTAAACACTATGATTGGGAGCGTGCTTTCGATAAATCTCTGATTTTGTCAGATTTCCGGACATTCTGAAAACGCCACCGATTTCTTTGGTGAGCGCTTGAACCAGAACGTCCAGATCCGCACTAGAACAGGTTTTAAGAAAATCAAGATTCGTATCGTGTTTGTAGGGCATTTTATTGTGGAAGAAGATAAGTGGTTTTACCTACAGAACGTGACAAGCATGGTTGTTGGCTTTACTGCATTGTTAGGCTCAGTTTTCATGGTTCGGTTAGTTCGGTCGAGTCTTGATTTTCTTATTCTTTCGTAAAACCATCGCGACTACAAACGATGATATAATCAGGAAGCAGATTGCTAAAATTGCGAACCAAAAATAGGCGTCATACTGAGCTCTGGATAATCCTTCTTTCGTAAGTGGAGTTGCGGTCAACCATGCAAAGTATAGGAAAGTATAGCCAGCGTAGACTCCGATTGGAAGCGAGAGAAGTGCAGCCCATTTATGGATTCGCCTTATCATCGTATGCGTTTTTCATTTTGTCTAACGTTAGATGTGGAGGCACCGGCGGATCAAGCTCCGATTCAACTGGAGACGTTATCGCCGGTTGCCTCGCATGACTTGTTCTGCTTCTTGGTTTGGGCGTTATAAATCGAATGGATTCCGCCGATGATCCCGATCGCGATCATCAACAAACCCGGCCAAGCAGGCGGAGCGCTCGACACCGCAATATGATCGATCATCTCTCGAAAGTTCCTGCTCGGGTGCTCACCTCCAAACCGCAACGAGTAACCCTCAGGAAATAGATCCTGTAAGTCACTCTCGTCGAGCTTACCCTCTGAAACTTTCTCAGTCGCCCAACCCTTCAGATTCGATTCCAATTGCATTGCATCGCTCATTGCGCGTGTTCGCATTGCCATCGGGACTGCTGACGCACAGAACAACCAGACCCCGCCTAGAAGGATCAGCGTTAATATCATTAGCGTCTTCATTTCTTTGCAGAACAGTTAATTAGTTCAGTCGCGGATGATATCGATATTGCAAAAATTGCAAAGCATAATTTACCCGTAATTTTTAATCGCTCACTATCAACGACATACGAATTATATTCAGAAATATTAGTTTTTTGGAACATGAAGAAATACAGAATTCTATCTCTAACAGATATCGAGTGGGTCAGGAGTTGATCTTTTGGAACACGATAATATTCGTGAATGTAAGGTGATCTCATTTATCTGAGAGGAACGTTTTTCAAAAGAAGAACAAATCAGTGCATTCAGAGGTTCTCATTGAATCAGTGGTGAAACACTACTATCGCGCTTGATTTGCAAAAAAAACACGCCGCACTTGATGGGTGCGACGTGATGAATCGTTAACTTTCGCGGCTCTTAGTTTTTGTGTGTTTTCAAGTGAATCGAACTGCGGGCGGTGCCGGCTTCTTCGCGTGCGTGAATGGTGAGTTGATCCAGTTCTTGCAGGGCATCGATGCCATCCTTGATCATTTTCTGGTTCGAGGTGAAATCTTCTGCGGCGGAAGTATTTTCTTTAAATACGGCATCTTTATTTTTTTCGATCGCGCCTAACCAATGGGTAGCGCAGCCGCGTAGGGCATCGAAGTCCATCGACATCCACGCGCCAGTATGGCCGGAGTTTGATTTTTCAGCGACTCCTGCGATATCAAGGGCGTGGGTTTTGGAAGTGGATGCTACGAACCATTTGTCATTCAAGGTGACGGATGGGTTGAAATCATTCGTGAAGATCGGCACGCCAGAGAAGAACCATGTGACCATGTCGCCCTTGGTGGAATCCATCGGCTTGAGCATGGCTTGTTCTGTGCCAGACATTTTGCTGACTTGTTTCATGATGCTTTCACCAGAGAGGTTGATTTTATCCCAAGCAGCAGCAAGTTTCGCGCGGTCTTTGACTGGTTGAATCAGTGATATGCGCGGGAATTTTCCGTCTTTTACCAACTCTTGCGGCACGTCAGGAAGTGGTGGCATTTCTCCATTGAGATCGATGATAAGAGCGGTTTCATTGCCAAGTCCGCCAGCCAGATCTGTGCTCACGGCATCCCAGAGAACTACGGCGTCTTTGCTGAAGTTCTCCTCGAACATGGTGAAGTAGCCTCTGAATTGTTCGAATTGCTCATTCTCCTTGATGTCCCAGGCGCTGGCATTTTTTGCTACGGCATAAGATGTTTCCACCAGCGCTTCCATGTAGCCTTTCATTTTGGTATTGTAAGCAGGATTGGATGACCAGTTCGCGAAAAGTGCTACGTCGGGAGTCTTGCCAATATCGCCGAGTTTGTTCGCTTGCTCGCCTTGAATATTCGGCATGTTAGTGCCGCCGAAGGTTTCGAATTTAAAGCCTTCATCAAGCATCGCCACCGCACCAAAATCGCTATATTGGGTAAGGCTAGTTAGGTCCTTTTCGCGTTCACCGATGATGTCGAGCAATGCTTCGATCTCGCGTGTGTCCACTTTTCCATTTCCAGAAATGCCATCGCGCATAGCTTTTGCCATGTTGGCTAGGCCGCCGCCTTTGGAGAATGCTTGCAGCACGCCTTTTTGGCTGTAGAGAATGCCGACAGGATTTTTATCCAGATACGGATCGACGAATGCCAATGCGGGAGAAGCTGCGAGTGAATCTGATGGGGTGGAGGCGAGTTTGAAATCTTCTTTGCGGCTACCAATAAAGATAATCGCATAATCGTTGACCAGTCCGCTGACGGCGATGAGATTTTTCTTAGCGATGGCTTTGAACAAATCTTGACGAGTGGAAGCACCGAATTGGGTGTCGAAACTCTCCATCATGTCTTCATCTGCTTGCAATTCGTCGGCGAGTTTTTGTCCACTTAGTTGTGTTCCTGCAAATTCCCTGCCCTCGACTTCAAATTTGATTTCCTCGGCGGAACTTCCAGCTTGTGAAATCTGAGCGGTGAATGAAGCGAGTGATTGCTCGATCTTCTCCTTGTTTTCTGGGGTTGATTTGAAGCCAACGATGATTGGTGGCATCTCCGATTTCTCAAGAATGCTGATGGCTCCTTGCGGGTCTTTGACAAAGTCGGACATCCAGCTCATGGGATCGATTTCTTCCATGCCTTCAGGGTTAGTCAATCCCTTGACCATCATTTGCACGGAATTGCGCAATTGGTAGTAGCTCAGGCGATTTGATAGATTCGTCAAATTTTCCGATTGCAGGGCCGTTGATTTGCCGGTGGCGAGGAAAAATTCTGTGCCCATATAATCAGCCGCACCGATGCCGCCGACCTCTTCAGCAGCATCCTCGGGGTCGATGCCAGGATTTTGCGCTTTGATGAAAGAATACATTTTGCTGCCCTTGAAACGCTTGGCGACTTCGGCACCATTTTGAAATAGCATCAATGTTTCGGTGTCCTTGGTTAGCATTTGTGCAAAGCCAAGTCGCGCAGCACGATCTGTAGGGCTCATGGCCGGGACGATCGGTTCTACAGGCTTTTGTGGTTCCGCAGGCGTAACAGCAGTGGTGCTGGGCACGTTGACCGGAGCGGCAGGTTCTGGTTTCTTTTTGCAAGAACTAACCACGCAAACAGTTGCGAGGGGGATGACGAACAGAAGTAATTTGTTTTTCATAAATACGAGTCAGACTAGGAACACCGCCCCCAGCTGTCGATTACAAAATACGGGTGATTTTCGTGAGGTGGTATATTTTCACCGCTAAGGCGCTAAGATCGCAAAGGGTTGAGGAAGGGTTTTTTAACGACGGATTGCAGGCAAGATTTTTTTTGTGAATGATGTGTAAAACAAGGTTACGATTTTTTTTAAACAGAATTTCAGAATTTGTCAGAATTTACAGAATTGAGGAATGAGTCAAATGACTCCGCTTTTGCTAAAACATGGAGCGCGGACTTTAGTCCGCATCTTCTCATGGACCAGCCTACGGTTTACTTCGCCTGTTGGTCGTATTCTCCTAGAGGGCGAATCCACATGTTGCGGTATTCCATGGGGTCGCCGTGGAATTGAAGGCTGATCGGCGCGGTGAGCGGATGCGTTTTTGGATAGGTGGCGAGTTTCTTGTGTTGTGTAGGTCCAAGAAAAGCACGGCTGTTTTGCACCACTACGCCATTGTGAATGACGGTGACGCGTGCTGGCTCCTTGACGATTTCGCCGTCATAAACCGGTGGTGTGAAGATGATATCGTAGCTATTCCATTCTCCCTGCGGCACGGTGGCATTGCAGAGTGGGGGAGTTTGGCCGTAGAGTGATCCAGCTTGGCCATCTGGATAGGTTTTATTTTCGTGGCATTCGAGCACTTGGATTTCATAGAGCCCCATGAAAAAGATGCCGCTATTGCCGCCGCCTTGATCCTGCACTTTACGTCCAGCTGGGCAACGCCACTCGGTATGAAGCTGAATCGCGCCGAACGATTCTTTGGTCGTCATCTCGCTTTTTGCGGCGATCATCGCACCATCTTTGATTTCCCAAGTAGGTAATCCGCTTTTTGAAGTCCAAGCATCGAGATTTTTTCCGTCAAATAACACCGTTGCATCGGAGGGCGCCTTGACAACCACGCCGCCGCCACCAGGTGTGACCATGCGTGGTTGTGGGCGGGTGCCATCGTGTACGACATAAGGCACGCCAGGCAATTGGGGATTATTTGGCTTCACACCAAATCCATCAGCCAGCACGTAGCTAATTAATCCGAGTATTCCAGACAGAGCAAAAATTTGGGTTGCTTTCATGACGCGCTCAGTAAATCGCAATGGAACTGAGAAGCAAACTTAATGTGTGTGCGCAGATGAATTATTTTATTAATCATCTTACATCATTTCCCGCAGATTAATCTTCGATGAAAATCCTAGCCGCCCGACGACGCAATGATTTTTCGTTAGGTAAATTGACGCAGATCGTTTTTTCGTTAGAGAGCAACAAGCGGCAGCGATCGATCATTTCTCGGTTAATATTACTCACGTGGTGACGAGTGAGATAGTCGTGGAAAATGATTCCTTGCACAGCAGCGGGCAGTTTTTTCATCGCCGGCACGTGCAGACGTCCTACGGGGTCGTAGGGTTGTGCCTGTTCCATGACCCATTCCGCTACCTGTTGTTGGTCTTGCTGCGCTTCGGCTTGTCGCGCTAAGAGTGGTGCCACATCGCGCTGCATGATTCCATCCAGCAGTGGGATGACTTCATGGCGCATGCGATTTCGCGCAGCAAAAGGTTCGTTGTTCGAGGCGTCTTCTCGCCACGAGAAATTGTTTTTTGTTAGATAATCGCGTAGCTCTGACCGACGCGTCATCAGCAAGGGTC
>CAIRGO010000180.1 GCA_903878115.1 Akkermansiaceae bacterium
AATCTCTGGCAATCACACTTTCCGGCGGTGAAAAACGCCGTCTCTCGATCGCCCGCTCACTCTGCACTGATCCAAAAATCATTATGCTCGATGAACCATTCGCTGGCGTTGATCCACTAGCAGTGGAAGACATTCAGCGCATCGTTAGAGAACTGCGGGAGCAAGATAATCTTGCCATTCTCATCACCGATCACTCGGTGAGAGAAACGTTATCCATCGTCGATCGCGCATTTTTGATTCACGATGGCCGTGTGATTTTACAAGGAACATCCGAAGAAATCGTCAATAATCCCATCGCTCGCCAAAACTATCTAGGCGAAAATTTCCGCTTCTAACAGTTTCGCCGTGCCTTTACCCATCGACGACATTCGACAAGAATTGATCAAAGCAGCCACCCTTGGCTGTCGCATTCTCCTCAAAGCTCCCACAGGCTCGGGAAAATCCACCAGCGTTCCGTCATTTCTCACGGGAAAAAATGGCGAACACACTACTCTCGTGATCGAACCGCGGCGCATGGCCGCAAGACTTCTCGCCACTTGGGTTGCTAAACAACGTGGTGGTGAAGTTGGTCAAGACGTTGGCTATGCGGTGCGTTTCGACACCAAATATGGCAAAAACACTCGTATCATTTATCTCACCGATGGTGTCTTTCAACGGTGGATTCAAGACGACCAGAATCTAACGGGAATTAGCACTGTGATTTTTGATGAGTTTCATGAACGCAGACTAGCGGTGGACGTGGCACTGGCGCGTTGCCTGAATTTGCAAGAATCCACTCGTAAAGATTTACGTGTCATTGTCATGAGCGCCACGCTTGAAACAGCAGGACTCGCCGACTATCTTGGACCATCTACTATATCATTAGTAACGGGAGGACGCACGCATCCGGTAGAGATTCACTACCGACCTGATCGACCTGCCCCAGTCCGTAGCGGACTACCGCCGCGCGAAACTCCGGTATGGGAACGCATTGCCGGGGTGGTAAAGGAGATCATCACCCAACCCGATGCGGGGCACATCTTAATTTTTCTACCTGGCACTTATGAAATCCGCAAGACCGTAGAGTTGTTAGAAAATGCCGCCTACACCCGTGGATGGAATGTATATCCTCTATACAGCAGTCTTCATCCGCGCGCTCAGGAAATGGCGATCGAACCATCTAACACGCCAAAAATCATCGTCTCTACTAACGTAGCAGAAACTTCGCTTACGATCGATGGCGTGCGCTCAGTGATCGATTCAGGTTTGGCTCGAATTTCTGCCTTCGATCCGCGGCGAGGTATCGATACCCTGCACATTCATAAGATTTCTCGCGCTTCTGCCGAGCAACGCGCGGGACGCGCTGGACGCACAGCACCAGGAAAATGCTATCGACTCTGGAGTGAAACTGGTCACGCACATCGCGCCGCATTTGATGCGCCGGAAATTCATCGCGTCGATCTAGCAGAAACCATGCTGTTACTCAAAGCGGCAGGCGTGGATGACCTTCAACACTTTCGTTGGCTCGATGCGCCGCTAGATTCTTCGCTGCAACGCGCACTTGTTTTATTAGATCAACTCGACGCCATTGATGCAAATTCTCAACTCACTGAGCATGGTCGAGCGATGGCTAAAATCCCTGTCCCACCCCGATTTTCTCGACTTATGCTCGCAGGATTAGAACAAGGCAGCGTTGCCGAAGCATGCTTTATCGCTGCCGCCGTTCAGGGAGAGATTATATTTACAGGCAAGGGCAACGTCTCGCGTAAAGATTTTCATTACCCTGGGGTGGGTAGTGATTTTGCTGCGGAATACCATGCGATGCAATCGGCGCAAAATTTGAATTTCGATCCGAAGTCCTGTGGCTCGGCAGGGATTTCTGGTCGTGCGGCGCGTGAATTAACGCAGGGATTTGAGCGTTTACTCAACCTTGCCAAAAAACAAAATTGGCCATTGTCGCGTCTTGATTTCGCCAGCAACGCCACCGCCATCGGCCATGCGATACTCGCCGCTTTCAGCGATCAACTCGCGGTACGACTCAGTGCTGGAACCATGGCGTGCCGCGTAAGCGGAAATCGTCGTGGCAAGCTCGATGATGAATCGATCGCAAAAAATGCCACCGTATTCATCGCGACTGAAATGACCGAAGTCGAAGGCCGGGATGTAACAGTTCATCTACGCCGCGCCACAGCGATCGAGCTGGACTGGCTAAAAGAACTTTTCCCGCAAGAGCTCATCACTAGTGATGGAGTATGTTACGATGACATACGAAAAAGAGTTGTCTCGCGCAAAGAAACGAAATTCCGTGATTTAGTGTTAGAGAGTAAAGAATCTGATACAGGTGTGAATCTATCGCTCGCAGCCGAGATGCTAGCCGAGCGAGTGATTGCGGGTGAGCTAACATTGAAGAACTGGGATGACAGCGTAGAGCAATGGACCGCACGGCTAAATTTGTTATCGCGTGTCATGCCAGAACTAGGATTACCGAGCTGGAACGCAGATGATCGCATCGCCGCAGTCGCACAAATTTGCCATGGAAGCGTGGCGTATAAAGATATCAAAGAAGCCAAGGTCTGGCCCGTCTTGCGTGATTGGTTAAACTACGAGCAACATCAATTATTAGAGAAGCACGCACCAGAATGGGTAAATCTTTCGGCAGACCGCAGAGCAAAAATCACCTACCCCGCCGAAGGTGATCCCTATATCGCTGTGCGCGTGCAACACCTATTTGGCATCTGGGAAACCCCACGCATTTGCGGAGGCAAACAAAACCTACTAGTCCACATCTGCGCCCCTAACCAACGTCCATGGCAAATGACCAAAGACCTAAAAAGTTTTTGGTCCACGGGTTACACGCAAATGAAAAAAGACTTAGCCGGCCGCTACCCGAAACACAACTGGCCAGATGATCCCCGTGCCAGCTGAATATAGTGTGCAAAAAATTCACATCACTAAGTGATACTCAGGCAATGATGTCTTTGATCGGTTCGATTTCTTCTACGCCTACGAGTTTTTGATTTAGGCCGTTATAAAAGTAGCTGAGCTTGTTAGGATCGATTCCCATCTGTTGGAGAATGGTGGCGTGGAGATGTTTTACTTGGCAGCGATTCACAACTGCTTGAGATCCGAGTTCATCGGTTTCACCGTAGCTAACGCCACCCTTGATGCCACCGCCTGCCATCCACATGGTAAAACCATAGGAGTTATGATCGCGTCCAGTACCAGCAGCGTATTCAGCCGTTGGTTGACGTCCAAACTCACCGCCCCAGACAACGAGTGTTTCATCTAACAAACCTCGTTGTTTCAAATCTTTGAGCAATCCGGCGATGGCTTTGTCGGTATTACCAGCGTGATAATTATGATTTTTTTCTAAATCACCGTGCGCATCCCAGTTGTCGTCATTATGAGCACCGCCCGAGTAGATTTGAATGAAACGCACACCGCGTTCTACTAAACGACGTGCCAACAAACATTTTCTGCCAAAATCTTCGGTGCGTGGTTGATCCATGCCGTAGAGATTTTTGATGTGCTCTGGTTCAGAATCAATATCGATCGCTTCAGGGGCCGTCGCCTGCATGCGATAAGCGAGTTCATAACTGGCAATGCGTGCCGCGAGATCACTATGATCTTCGCGGCCAGCGAGATGACCGTGATTCACATCACCCAGGTAGTCTAACAACGACCGTTGCTGCACACGGTTCATTCCATTTTTATCATCGAGATTAAGAATCGGATCACCTTGCGAGCGAAATACCACGCCTTGGTAGGAAGCCGGCATGTAACCTGCAGACCAATTTTTCGCACCAGAAATCGGACCTCCAGTTTTATCTAACATCACGACATAACCTGGCAAATTTTCATTCACACTGCCCAGTCCATAATTCAGCCATGAGCCGAGCGATGGCCTACCACTAAGCAATGATCCGCTGTTCATCATCAACATCGCAGAACCATGTATCGGCGAATCTGCGGTCATTGAATGCACGAAGGCAATGTCATCCACACATTGAGCGGTGTGGGGAAAAAGATCAGAGACATATTTTCCGCATTGTCCGTATTGTTTGAATTTCCATTTGGGACCGACAACTCTTCCTTCATTTTTTTTGCCCCCGCGCCCGAATGTTTTGATCGGGATTGTTTTACCATCAAGCGGATACAATTTTGGTTTGTAATCGAAAGTATCCATGTGGCTAGGACCGCCATACATAAACAAAAAGATTACTGATTTTGCTTTCGCAGGAAGCTGTGGCATACGCGGGGCGAGCGGATTAGCGCTGATTTCAGCGGCGCCAGCAGAAGAGAAAAATCCGCTTTGACCTAACAATCCCGTGAGTGCTAACGAAGTAAATCCGCCACCGAGTTGGTGGATGAATTCACGACGGCGAACTTGACCGCAGAAGTTTTGTGTCGGTTTGATGATCATGATTTTATTGCGTTGAAATTAGTCGATAAAAATGAATTCGTTAAAGCTAAACACAGCAATGCAGAAACGCTGCAATGCATCATCGGGAGTGAGTTGTTGCTCCTTTTGCATCAACTCGATAAAATCGACGGCGCGCAGCGCTTCCTTGTCGCTGGCATTGCGTTGAAGTGCAAGTTGGTAGGCGAGACGCACCTGCGCTGCGTGATCGGTTCCGGCTTCGCGAAGTAATCGTACTGAAAAGGCCCGCGCTTTTTCATGAATAAAATCACTATTGATCATCCCGAGCGCTTGCGTAGGAACGATGGTCGAAAAACGAACAGGGCAAGGGCCATCCGTGTCTGCTTGATCGTGCTCCGTAAACAGCGGCACTTGCAATGATCGTTTGCTCACAGCATAAACACTGCGGCGGTTCGCTTGATCGATAGGACTCTTGCCCCATTTGCTACCTTTCGTAGAAGATGTTGCCAAAACTTCCTCGGGGATAGGCACAAAAATACTGGGCCCGCCTCGTTGCAAATTCAACTCACCTGTGGCTAACAAAATATTATCGCGCAACTCCTCCGACGTCATGCGGCGCGGCAGAAAACGCCACCAATGATCGTTGCCAGCATCTTTTGCCAAATTTTGAATATTGCGGCGGTTTGACATTTGATAAGCAGCTGAGGTCATAATCAAACGATGCATCTCCTTGATGCTCCATTTTTTCGCAACAAATTCCATCGCCAACCAATCCAGCAATTCTGGATTAGTCGGAGCAATTCCAAAGTAGCCAAAGTCGTTAGGCGAATGACAGAGACCACGACCGAAATGATGCTGCCACAGCCGATTTACCATCACGCGAGCAGTGCGTGGGTTATCGTCACGGGTAATCCACTTCGCAAGGGCAAGGCGACGACCTGAGCTATGATTGGATTCGTTAGGAGTGATTTGCGGGACTTCTCCACCAAAAATCAGTGGAAACGCAGGGTGCACTTCTTCGCCCTCGGCGTGAGCACTACCGCGCATGTGAATAAATGTCGGCGGTGATTGGGTACTTTGTTCCGCAACAGCCAAAGCTTTTTCTTCACGTTCTTCTAACAATTTCCCAAGTTCTGTAGCACGCGCCACATCTCTGCGATAACTTTCTTTTTGTTCCTTACTCAGTTGTGGATTATCGGCGGCCAGCATTTCACCGCGCAGCGATCGGCCTTTGGTGGTGATGCCCATGTCAAAATACTGCCCGCCACCAGTCTGAGTGATTTTTACAGAAATTACATTTCTACCCGTTTGTAAGGCAGCGAGAAATTTATCTGATGCTACTAGACTAGCATAATCGATTAGGAAATTTTCCTGTTGATAGACCAATTGTCCGTTACAGTAAATTTGTATACCTTCATCTTGATGAAGTTCTATTGCCAATGATTGAGGAATTTTTTCTAACAAAAACGTTGTTTGCAGCCAGATATTTTTTTTGTTCCAAGGAGTATTAACATGAGAATTTGGCACTTTTGTGCCGAACCCTGCGAGACCTTCTTGCCAACCTTGATTTTCTGCACGATAGCCCACAGTGTTCCAATCATCAGCCGGTTTCTTGGTGGTATAATGCCATTTCCATGGTTTCACACGTGCGTCAGTAATCAGGGCTACATCCACCATTTTCGCATTGTCATTTGGTAGTATCGGCAATGCCGCATAAGCTTGCTCTGCTTGCTTGATCTTTTCAGCAATCTGGATTTTTTCCTGCTGCCACTGCGCGATCTGCGCTGGCGAAGCATTGCTACCAGTCTTGATGCTGCGTTCATTATCCTTGCCATTACCCATGGGACTTATATTGCGGAAAAACGAAGCCAATTGATAATAGTCTTTTTGCGGAATGGGATCACCCTTGTGGTCATGGCAACGCGCGCAGCCTATTGTCATTCCTAACATTGTCTCTGTAGTCACACGAAGGTTATCATCGATCACATCGTACATGTGCTGCAATTTATCTGCTGGTTCATCATCCCACTGCATCAAGCGATGGTAACCGGTAGCGATGATTGATTCGGCGGTTGGCTGAGGAATTTCATCACCTGCCAATTGCTCGGTGAGGAATTGGTCATAGGGTTTATCTTGGTTAAACGCATCAATCACATAGTCGCGATAGCGCCAAACAAATGTCTTCGCGCTATCGCGCTCGAACCCTTGCGATTCGGCATAACGCACTAGATCTAACCAATGACGCCCCCATTTTTCACCATACTGTGGCAACGCGAGCAAACGATCAATCTGCCTATTCCAAGCATCGGGCGATTGATCCATTTCGAAATCTTTGATTTGCTGCAATGTCGGTGCCAAGCCCGTAAGATCAAAAGTAGCCCGTCGTAGCAACTCCGCTTTGCTGGCGGGGCCATTTGCTTGCAGACCTTCTGCGGCACGTTTCACCTCTAACAATCGATCAATCGGATGGGTGAAATTTTTCATTTCCGGAACTGGCGGACGCGCCATGGGTCGATAAGACCAATACGACTTGGTTTTCACATTTACGGTGGTTGTTTCCGAGTGTGCATCATGAACCTCACGCAGCAAATCGGCATCCTCTGGAGTCCAGACAGCGCCACGATTAACCCACTCGGTTATCAGCGCAATTTTTTCCGCTGACAACATATTTTTTGGTGGCATTTGCAAATCGTCATTGCTGTAGGAAATCACTTCTAACAACAAACTTTTCGACGGGTTTTTTTCGTCAATAGCAGCACCATGTTGGCCACCTTTCATGAGTCCCTTACGACTGATGAGCTGCAGTCCGCTTTTTATTTTATAACTACCTTTGCCATCGCTAGCGCCGTGGCATTCAAAACAGTTCTCCTCAAGAATCGGCTTCACCTTCTCGCGAAAAAACGCCACGTCATCGGGCGATTGCGCATAGCTTAGAAAACTCGACGCAACGAGAAACAATCCACTCAACGCGAAAACTTGTCTCATGTAGCCAAATAGGGAAATGCTCATTGGTGTCATAGATACGCTCAAGATTTCAATAATTTAACATAAATTCGCCGAATTGCACGGTGTCACACGGACAATTTTCAGCACTATTCAGTCATTTCAGCTGCGTTCTGTAACTCACAGATCCTTCACGCAGCGAAAACCAGTATGATTCGTCGGCGATTGTGTATCCTGAGAATGCCGTGCTCCCGCGCGATAGCGCATGCAGTATGACGCGTGACACAAGAACGAACCGCCTTTTGTTACGTGGTGCGGAGCTCCCTGAGCAGACTCTCCCGTATCACGATTCACCCATGTTTTGGGACCTTGCGGGTTATCTGAGGGACTATCGCGATAATAATGGGGATCGTAATAATCTGAACATATTTCCCAAACATTTCCCGCCATATCATATAGCTGAAAATCGTTAGTCGGAAAACTTTTCACCGGCGAGGCAAACAAAAATCCATCGTCCATGGTATTTTTGTTAGGAAAATTTCCCTGCCAATGATTGCACATTGGTTTGCCCGGTTCTTCTACTTTATCGCCCCATGTATAAATCGTTTGCACATGATTTCCGCGAGCCGCGTATTCCCATTCTGCTTCCGTTGGCAATCGTTTTTTTGCCCATGTTGCATAGGCTTGTGCATCTTCAAAAACAACACATACCACTGGCTCATTTTCTTTCCCCTCGATCGAACTGCCCTTCCCTGCGGGACTTTTCCAATTCGCTGTAGGTTCCCATTTCCACCAGTTCATGTACTCCCCTTCGGTGTTAGGGTCTCCCACTGGTTCTTTCGGTTGAACGAAAATAATCGACCCTTGGGAAAACGGAAACGGTGGTAATGATTCCAATGCTTCTGCGGGAAAATCCTCTTTTTTCGCATCGCGCTCGGCGAATGTCACATATTTAGTAGCTTTGACAAACGCAGCGAATTGAGCATTCGTAACTTCAGTTTGATCGATCCAAAACCCTTTCACAGTCACATTATGCTGAGGCTTTTCATCGTCAAATTGCTTGGGTCCATAAGGAGTTTGGAACAATCCTGTGGTGCCCATGATAAAGCTAGCACCAGGAAGCTTTACCATGCAATCGCTGATCTCGTAGGCGGATTCCGTGGGTGTGGTTGCGGCGGTCTTTTGCTCTTTCTGGCAAGCAGCCAATAGGCAAAAACCGAAAAGTAAAATAGCAGTGTGAAAAAATTCTTTCATTTGGTCTGGAATGCTGTCGATGGTAATGATTATCTGCTGCTTGACGATGACAAAATTTCGACCATGTATTGATCTTCACGCTGGCAAAGTAAAACAAATTGTCGGCGGCACCCTGCGTGATAGCGGAGAAGGACCGCGCGAGAATTTTGTTTCTGAGAATAGCGCTGCTTGGTTCGCAGCGAAATACCGCGATGATCAACTAAGCGGCGGACACGTCATTTGCCTTGGCCCAGGAAATCTACAAGCAGCAAGGGAGGCTCTGCAAGCCTGGCCTATTGGACTTCAAATCGGCGGCGGCGTGACAGTTACGAATGCCACAGAATGGCTCACAGCGGGAGCAAGCCATGTGATTGTCACCTCATCATTGTTTGATACTTCAGGGAATTTTTTGCCTGCGCAACTGGATGCTTTTGTAAACGAAGTGGGGCGTGAAAAATTAGTCATCGATCTGAGTTGCCGACGCACATCGGATGGGTGGCAAGTAGCGATGAATCGCTGGCAAACATTGACGGAACTCTCGATCAATGCAGCGACACTCGATCATCTCGCGGAGCATTGTGCGGAATTTTTGATTCATGCTGCGGATGTCGAAGGGCTCTGCGGTGGCATTGATGAGGAACTAGTGAAATTATTAGGTGAATGGGGCGGAATTCCCATGACCTATGCTGGTGGGGTAGCGGACTTTTCCGATTGCGAAAAAGTCCAACACTTGAGCCATGGAAAATTGGATGTCACGGTGGGCAGCGCTTTGGATTTATTTGGCGGAAAAGGTGTGACATATGCTGAACTCGTAGCTTGGAATCATAGAGTTAACTAACGCCATGCTCATTGATTCCCATTGCCATTTGGCATCGCATAAATTTCCCGCTGCTGAAGTGCCGGAATTGCTAGAACACGCAGCGACCGCTGGTGTGACTCAAATGATTAGTCTGGCGACCTGCCTCGAAGACATTCCAAAAAACCTCGCGATCGCAAAAGAAAATCCACAAGTGAAAGTCTGCCTAGGGATTCACCCTTGCGATGTACATCACGCTCCCGATCAAGCCACCGACTTGATCGCAACATATCTTGATGATACGAACGTGGTCGGCATCGGCGAAACTGGCTTGGACTACTTTCATCCTGCGCCTGATGGATGGAGCGACGAAACATTTCGTCAGCGGCAACGTAATTTTTTGGAAAGTCATTTTGTTATAGCCAAACGATTTTCCTTACCAGTAGTTATACACACACGAGACCAGATTGGCAGTCAATCATTTGAAGATGCATTGGCAATCTATCAACGCCACGCGGATCATGTGAGAGCAATTTTTCATTGCTTCATTAGCACACGAGAAAATGCAGAGCGAGTCATCACACTGGGTGGTATGGTTTCCTTTGGCGGCGTAGCCACCTTCAAAAGCGCTACCGATGTGCTAACAGTCGCGAGTGCTTTGCCACAAGGGACATTTTTGTTAGAAACCGACTCGCCTTATCTCGCACCAATGCCCCATCGCGGGAAGCGCAATGAACCAGCGTTCGTAAAACACACCGCAGAGCATATCGCTGCGGCGCGAGGTGAATCTCTAACGGAAATATCTGAATACACCAGCAAGGCCGCGCAGTATTTTTTTCCTCGGCTCACTCAATGATGCAAATGTGACTTGGGACGACAGATTATCGCAAAAGGAATATAGATTACTGCCGCCACAAGCATCAGTATGGTAAAGAATCGAAAATACGCGGTGCCTTCCAGTTGCGTCTGGCCGCCAGAAAAATATTCCTTCTCGTAGGAGGTGTTCTTGTTCTCTGCTTTCTTCACACCCAATGTGGCGGAGCGGTTGTCCAACCAAGTATCTTTAGGACGAAAACGATCAAACCACGAAGCCACTTTTTCTGAAGATGATTGGCTTAGCTTGATCGTCACTCCCATGTCCCACTGTGTATCTGATATGCGATCAGGTCCTGCTGAGGTGAGTCGGCAAGAACTCTGACTGGTAATTTTATATTGAATGGGATTACCCCAAGGATCTTTGCCGAGCATGACAGGAGTCATCGAAGTTACGGAAGAAAACGTATTGCTATTTTTTAGAGCAGCATCGATTACTTGTTTCGCTGCGCGTTCTAAAGAATCCTGCGCAGGATCAGCAAATTCGATCGATTTTAGCGAGCCCTTGTCGAGTCGAGCGATCAAGTCATCCTCCGTCCCCGTCACTTGGTCATAACCTGGAAGTATTGCATTTTTCGCATCATTGACCCACTGCGGATCTTGTGATTTTTTAAGCTGCGTAAATTGCTCAATGCTCGAAGATGGGATCTGAATGAAATGATTGATTTTAGCCGTGAAAATATTCCCGACAAATACGGCTAACAAATACAGCGCCATGATCATCGACTTCATATTTTTAGGTGCTTGCGTGTAGGAAAATTCCAAGCCCACAATCGAAATCATGATTTCCGCCGCAGTGATAATGGCATAGGCTAACAATTGCCAAACAATCGAAGGTCGATCGCCCGCATCGATCCATGATTGAATCAGTGTGATCAAACCAAATGCTAGAGCTACCAGAAATAACCCAATGCCAATTTTGCGCAACGGAGTCAGCGGAAAAAAACGATGAATCAGCGGATACACGAGAAAAGTAAACAGCGGAATGTACAGCAAAATCAAAATCGGATTGACTGCCTGCACCTGTGACTCTAGCCAATCGATGCCCATAAAATGCAAGTTCATCTTCTCTGCTTGCATGATCCACGAAGAACCCGTTTGATCATACAAGGCCCAGAACAATGCGATAAAAAGATAGAGCGGAATGAGTTTTATCAAAGCCATCAGACCATCTTTGGAAAATAGCTCTTTGAAAAACTTTAGACCTCCCGCAGGGACATGGATGAACTTTTTTCGCCCCAGCCAAAACATAAAGGTAGCAATCGCCATCAATACACCTGGCACACCAAAGGCGACATGCGGACCATACCACTCTAACAACCAAGGCGTCAGCAACGTCGAAAAAAACGATCCGAAGTTGATCGAGAAATAAAACCAATTGTAAATTTTAGTAAGCAGATGAAAATTCCCAGCACCGAATTGATCACCCACGTGAGCTGACACACATGGCTTGATGCCACCTGAGCCGATGCAAATCATCAACAGACCAGCAAACAGAAAGTAAGGAGAATTTCCAGCAACACCCATGCATGCTAGAGCGGCGTGGCCAAGGCAGTAAACAATGCTGAGTAAAATAATCGTTCGATATTTCCCTAAAAACACATCACTCAACAACGCGCCAAATAGCGGAGTAAAATAAACCCAAGCGACAAACGAATGGTAATGTTCTGTCGCCGCTGCATCCGTCATGGCTGTTCCGGCCCTTTGGTCCATGAGCCATAGATACTTGGTCATGAACACAAATAAGATCGTGCGCATGCCGTAAAACGAAAACCGCTCCGCCGCTTCGTTGCCGATGATGTAAGGAATCCCCGGTGGCATCAAAGGAGAATCCAAGGGCACATCGCGATATGTTTTACTCATCGGCAGCAGTGTGAAAAAAATGACAGCCCTGGGCAATGGAAAAATTTACGATTGAAACCAAACGTGGCTCATCAATCGCATTGTCTAACAAGGTTACGTTAATTACTAAACTTCCGCGCTGACGATTTGTCCGCCGATGGGAAATCTTTAGGGATCTCACGTGTGACTTTTCCCGTGGCAGCCCACTCGGTGCCACGCAAGAAGGTCTCGATGAAACCAACGCCTTCAAACGCCTCAGTATCATGACCCAGTGTGGTGTGAAAAACGCGACCTTTGCCGTATTGAATCACCATCAGCATTGGTTCATGGCGACCCGCTTTTTTCAGATCGGGAGAATCACACGCCGTGGCTAGCACCATCATATTTTCCGCTGGCCCACGAAGATGCGAGTAGCACTCATCTTTTGCATGCAACCAGAAATCTGGCAAGCCCTTGGTGATCGGATGCTCCTTGTCGCGGATGGTCACCACAAACTCATTCTGTGCACCGTGCTGTCCACAATTGCCTTTGGAAGGATCGCGCACCAATTCTCCCTTGTCATTGTAATAGACGTATGGTCCATCTTTTTCACTACGCCCGCCCCAACCGCCGAGTCCGATCATCTTATTAAATTCTGGCCAATCTGGCCAACTATTATCCGCAGCATGCACTACAACCAGCGCACCACCTTCAGCCATGTATTTTTCAAAATTCTTCTTCGTCGCCGCAGGCCAGCCCGCAGCATTCCAGCCGAAATTACTGACCACCACTTTGTATTTTGAAAAATCAGGATTGAATTCCGGATCCTCCATCGCCTTTGGTTTCTCTTCCCCCTCCCGTGCCCCTGCTTTTGCTAGCCATTCCTTCTCGCGGGTTGAGTTCCATAGAAAACGCACACGCTCCACACTCACTTCATACATCCCCGTTTCTTCGAGATATTTTTTCATCATCACTGTGGACTTCGGCCAGACTTGGTGATTGTTCTGTCCATCAACGATCAGTGCTTTCATTTTTTCCGCGGCATGCAAATGGCTAGCGCAAAAAAACGTCACAACTACAGGAATACAGCGGGTCAATCGGGAAATCATGGATGTCATATCACCCTTGTATACGAAAAGAGGGAACGAAGTCTATCGGTATTGTCGCGAATAATCGAATGATCGTCACCTAACAGAAGTATGATGAAATTATTTCCCATCCCAATTGGCCCACCAGTTACGGAATAAAGCGTGTTGGTGATGAAGGAACTGGCGCTGGCTAGGGCTGAGTTGATCGTAGGAATTGATGTGGTAGCGATAGGCGTCGTTACCCTCGAGCACCATGAGTTCTTTGTAGAATAGAACGAGATCAGTACCTTCATCGAATTTGGAAAGAACGGTAAGCGCTTCGGAAAGTTCTAGTGCAAAACGGCGATCGGCGAGATTGCCAGTGGCTGCTGACTTGCAAAGTTCGATATAGCGGAGAATTTCGGTTGGCAGAGCGGTGCCCACTCCAGTGATGGCGCCCGTGGCACCGCAATTGACGAAGCCGTGGTAAACTTGGGTATCAACGCCGGCCATGAGGATCACGGAAGGGTCTTCGCTGGTGATGTGCTCTGCTGCGTAGCTCAGGGCAGCGGCACCGCCAAATTCTTTAAAGCCGACGAGTGAGGGAAATTCGGCACGCAGTGAGAAAAATAGATCCGCTTTGGTTTCAAAGCCGTAATGCGGGGAGTTGTAAATCACAGCAGGAAGCTCGCCACCAGCTTTAAGAATTTCACTGAAATGATGGCGTTGCGCCGTGGGCGAACTACCGCGTGAGAGAACACGTGGAATGACCATTAGACCAGATGCACCAACCTTGCGAGCATGAGCAGCATGAGCGACAGCGAGACGACCATTTTGCGCACCAGTGCCCACCACAGTGGGAATGCCTGCTTTTACGAGAAGCTCGACACCTTTCATTCGTTGCTCTTCAGAAAGCAGTGGCCAATCCCCCATCGATCCGCAGTAAACAACGCCACGCATTCCTTTGTTCATCAAATGCTGCGCCGTAGCGACTAGAGCATCATAGTTAATATCGCCATTTTGATAACAAGGCGTCATGAGAGCTGGAATACAGCCTTGAAAAATTGATTGATTGGTATCGGACATGGAGAAATGATGCGGAATCCAGCGTAAAAAAGAAATAACTAATTCAAGAAATTTCCCTTACTTTAGAGCTCTAGTAAAGCACCCGCGCCCAGATTACTTTCAGGTAGCGCGATTCTGGGTAGTTCGAGATCGTTGGATGATCTGGACCAGCTCCCGTGCGGTCAAAAATTTGCAAGCGCATCTGTTGGCGTTGCGCTGCAGAAATGACAATACGCTCAAAATCATCCGCGCTGAGCATTCCAGAACAAGAACAAGTAACGAAAATTCCGCCTGGCTTGACTAGCTTTAAAACTAACGCATTTAAGTCACAGTATTTATTCCAACCAAGTCGATCTTCATCTTTGCCATGAATAAATTTTGGTGGGTCGGCGAGCACAACATCCCATTTACGCTCATTCTCGACCATCGTGCGCACCCACGTAAAAGCATCCGCGTGGGTGAATTTCACCTTCGCTTGATTGATATTCGCATTGCGTTTTGCCATTTCGATCGAACGCTCATCGAGATCAACTGCAATCACTTCTTTCGCACCTGCTAACGCTGCTTGTACGGAAAATCCGCCAGTATAACAGCATAAATCTAACACTTCTTTATCAGCACACAACGAAGCAAATTTCTTGCGATTCTCACGTTGATCGCAGAAAAAACCTGTCTTATGCGATTCTGCGAAGTTGATTTCGAATGGCACGCCGTGTTCGCGGATTTTCATCGGTCGGATCGTTTCCGATAGACTATGCCCAAGCGAAGGAATTGATTCAATGCGTGCAATTTCAGGGTCTATTTGCACCCTTACTCTGGTGGTACCAAAGGCGGCATGCAACGCAGGAATCCAAGTCGATAATCTTTGCCAAACGGCGAGCGATGAAACTTCCATCGACATTACATCGCCAAACTTATCTGCTACTAGCCCAGGCAATTGGTCCGCGTCGCCATGAACCGCGCGATACGCTTCAGTGGTTTCATCCAGTTTCAAAATTCCTCTGCGCAGTTCAGCAGCACGTTGAATCGCATTTAGAAAGAATTCTTCCGTCGGTTCGATGTCACCGTGGGCGGCGATCCTCAAGGGGATTTTGGCACGAGGATTCCAAAATCCGATGCCAAAAGGCTCACCTGCCTTATCGAGAACTTTTACCAATTGCCCCGGAGAGCAATCGCGAGAGACTTCTCCGATCATTCGCCCCCAGATATTAGGATGATAGGATAGATATTTGAGTTGAACAGAATGCACGTTGCTAAGAATCAATTGATTTAACGAAAAACACCTAACACGGCACGATGATCCGAGGCGTCGTTCCAATTTTCAGGGTCAAGAATTTTGCAGTCCTGAAAGCTCACGTCATTTTTCAAATCTTGACTAACGAAAATATAGTCAAAGCGAGAATACACGTCTTCTTTTGCCCAAAAATGGGTCCAGTATAGACCACGTGAATCTTTCACTCCGATAGGCATCATATTGCGCGGACTATTGTTAGGACCTGTGACAATGCGAATCGTGCTTGTGCCGCGAGTATCATTAAAATCACCATAGCAGAGCAAGCGGGCTTTCGGATCAGCAGCGATGATCGAATCAATATGCTTGCGGAGTAGTTGCGCTTCGTTGATGCGCATTTGCTCTTGATCGCCGTCTTCGACATCACGCTTCGATTTCAAATGAACTCCCAAAAATCTCCAAGAACGACCATCGGGCGTTTTTATCGTGGCATCCAATATCCCGCGTTGAATTTGGTAATCCTTGCCATTGAGCTTATAAACTTTTTCCGCAGGCTCAGCAGTGGTAATGATCGGGTAGCGAGATAAAATTCCAAGATGGCGAGTAGTGTCCTGTCCACCCGTGAAGTGCATGTGCGGCAAATCCAATCCAGCAGCTTTCAGACTAGCTTGAATTTCTAACAAATCTGTCTTGGCTCCAATTTCGCAGACACCGAAAACATCAGGTTTTTCGGAAGCCACAATCGAGATCACTGAGGCGCGCTCTTTTTCAGGCTTCGGGGCATTTTTGGAACTCTTCCGTGTATCAAAATCGTAACGATCTTCCATGATCAACCAGTTTTCAACATTATAAGCGAGGAAGCGCAGGCCAGAGGCAGCAGTAGAGGAAACTGGCGGAGCGGCAGAGGGTTGAGGAGCCATATCAGCTACCGTAGTCTGGGCTATCGTGCGATTCTCCACCGCAGAAGCAGCAACCGTTGCTGAATTTTCCGAGATGGATTCTTCAATGGTTGGTAAAACATTTTCGGCCGACTGAGATCCCTTCTTGTCACATGAAGTGAGAAAAGATCCGCCTAACAAAAAAATCGCCCCGTAGAAAAACGGAGCGAGTTGGTCACGGAAAAAGGACTTCATGGAATCAGCTATCCTGCGGTTCTTTACCTGATGCTTCACGAATTTTGACATCGTCGGCAGCTTTGGTGATTTCTGTTTCAAACTCTTCACGAGCTTTTTTGAATTCACCCATGCTCTTGCCCAGACCGCGTGCTAGTTCTGGGATTTTTTTGGCTCCGAAAAGCAAAAGAACAACAATGAAAATCAGGATCATTTCCTGTCCTCCCAAATTAAAGATTCCTAGTACTGGTTGCATGGCGTTATTATAGACGATATTCATACGACTAGCAACACCTGTTTTCTTACAGCAAATAAAATCATTTTTCTGCAAGGCAATACTTGAAAGTTCCCGCACACCCCGCCATGCTCCGCGGCATGCGCATTCTCACAGGCTTACAACCTTCCGGCAAACTCCACATAGGTAACTACTTCGGCGCCATGGAACCAGCCATCCGCCTACAATCGCAGGGGGAAGCATTCTATTTTATTGCCAATTACCACGCGATGACTTCACTGCATGATGGACCGGCGTTATTAGCGAATACGCGAGAACTGGCTGTCGATTTTCTTGCCTGTGGGCTGGATCCGCAAAAAGCAGTATTTTTTCGACAAAGTGACGTGCCAGAAGTCAACGAGCTAGCCTGGATTCTCTCAACTGTTTGCCCAATGGGTCTTTTGGAACGGTGTCATTCCTACAAGGATAAAGTATCCAAAGGTATCGCCGCCAATCATGCGTTGTTCGCCTACCCGATTTTGATGGCAGCGGATATTTTGTTGTACGACTCCACGCTGGTTCCAGTCGGCAAGGATCAAAAGCAGCATTTAGAAGTCACTCGTGATCTGGCTGTCAAAGTCAACGAAGCCTTAGGCGAGGGCACGCTCACTGTGCCAGATGCTTTAATCCGCGATGACGCTGCCGTAGTTCCGGGCATTGATGGGCAAAAAATGAGCAAGTCTTATGGCAATACATTGCCGATCTTTGGCGAGGAAAAACCGTTGCGGAAATTATTTATGAAAATTATTTCTGATTCTACAGCAGTGGAAGATTCCAAGCCTACCGAAAACTCAACGATTCTTGCACTATACAAACTTTTCGCCTCGCCAAGCGATTATCAAGCGATGGTCAAGAGCTTCCAACTTGGCGGCACGGGTTATGGCACTTACAAATCTCAGCTTTGGGAGGCTTATTGGAGCTACTTTGCGCCGATGCGTCAACGCCGCGACGAAATCCTTGCGGATCAAGGGTATGTCGATCAAGTCTTGCGCCAAGGTGCCGAGCGCGCCCGCACAGCCGCTAGCAATGTGTTGACGCGCATTCGGAAAGCTACGGGGCTATCGGTCTAATTGATGCCTGATTCAACGTTGTAAAAAATGCGGGCGTGCTGAGCCAATGAAAAATGACACCGCCACTGGGTCCATCGCTTTCACGATCGGTGATCTGGAGAAAACAGCAACGAGATTGACGCTCATACGCAATTCCAGCAATACGGCTCTCGTGTCGATCAATAATTGCGTTTTGGGTGGTAGCGGATCACGTTACATACGCTGGAAAATCACAAAGCAGTAATTTGCTAAACTAACAGCTAAGGAGTATAAACTACCACAGGCCCAACGCCGTGACCTTGGACACTGCGCAATTTTTCTACTGCTTGCACCACCAAAGTAGCTGCTTTACTTACCTCTTCTAGCGTATTGAAGCGTGAAAAACTAAAGCGTAAACTACTCTTTGCTTGTGCCTCACTGATGCCCATCGCTAACTGCACATGAGATGGCTTTTGCTTACCCGCCATGCATGCGGAACCAGTGCTGCAGTTCACGTTTTTATCATCTAACAGAATAATTAAACCAGCGCCCTCGCACCCATCAAAAGACAAATGACTTGTGTTCGGCAAACGTTCACCTGCTGCACCATTACGTATCACGCCTTGCAACTGATTCATCACCCGTTGCTCAAATGCATCACGCAGCGAAGCAAGAAGATAATTTCCTTCTGCAGCCATGGTTGCTTGCGCTAGTTCCGCTGCGACTCCCATGCCAACAATTCCCGCCACATTTTCCGTGCCACTGCGCAGACCATTTTCCTGCCCACCACCAAACAGCAGTGGCTGAAAACGACAACCACGACGAGCAAACAATGCGCCAATGCCTTTGGGCCCGTGAAATTTATGCGCAGAAATCGCCATAAAATCGACCGCACTGTTTGCCAGAGAAATAGGAATTTTCCCGATTGCTTGCACCGCGTCACAAAGAAACGGCAACCCTCGTTGATGAGCGAGCGTTGCCGCACGGGCCCAATCCATGACCACGCCCGTTTCATTGTTCGCCGCCATGATCGAGACGAAGGCCGCGCGTTCACAAGCCGCCTCGTAGGCATCCCACTGGACTTCGCCTGCTTGATTTACGCCGCAGCGAACCATCGCTCGCGAAAGCTGCTCGCCACTGCGCAACACCGCACTATGCTCAACCGCCGAAGTGAGAAAATCCCCCTCTCCACAAAGTTTGTCCAATGATCGGATCGCCGTATTGAGAGCCTCGGTTCCGCCACTGGTGAATATAATTTCTTCCTCGCGCGCCCCGAGCAAGGAGGCGACTTGCGACCGTGCATGTTCCATTGCTTGACGGGCCTTTTTCCCGCCACCAGAACTGCTTGATGGATTGTGAAAATTTTCCTTCAACCACGGCATCATCGCTTGCCAAACTTCTTCGGCAATGGGCGTGGTTGCGTTCGCATCGAGATACATGGGCGTTATGGTAAATAGAAATCGCCAAAATTCAACAAAGACCATGAAATTCACGCATTTTGACGCACTTTTTTTACATCGCCTATTGACGTTCATGCTTTTGCCCGTATTATCCGCGCGCACAACAGGTTGCAAGTAGCACCTTGTTGGCTTTAACAATTACGCTATTACCATTATGCCTAAATACGCCATCAACGGATTCGGACGCATCGGACGCAACGTTCTGCGCTCCATGAGCGACGAAGAACTACGCAACGTCGTTGCCATCAACGACCTCACCGACAACCACACTCTTGCTCACTTGCTCAAGTACGACTCCACTCAAGGTAAGTTCAAAGGTGAAGTTAGCTACGATGAAAAATTCATCATTGTGAACGGACATAAAATTCATGCACTCGCTGAGCGTGACCCATCGAAACTACCATGGGCTGAACTCGGCGTTGACGTTGTGTTAGAATCCACCGGATTTTTCACCGACCGCGATAAAGCAGCTGCTCACCTTACCGCAGGTGCGAAAAAAGTGCTCATTTCAGCACCTGCCACCAATCCTGACATCACCATTTGCATCGGCATTAACGATGACCTCTATGATGCTTCCAAACATCACATCGTCTCTAACGCATCGTGCACCACCAACTGCCTTGCGCCGCTGGTTAAAGTACTGAATGATAATTGGGGCATCGAGCGTGGATTCATGACCACCATTCACTCCTACACCAACGACCAAAACATTCTCGACCTTCCTCACAAGGATCTGCGTCGTGGTCGTGCTGCCGCAGTAAACATCGTTCCTTCCGCAACCGGAGCTGCGCGTGCCATCGGTGAAGTTATTCCCGCTATGAAAGGCAAACTCAATGGTGGAGCCTTCCGCGTTCCCACGCCTACAGGATCATTCACTGACCTTGTTGTTGAACTGAAAGCAGGAGTTTCTGTCACCGTTCCAGAAATCAATGCAGCGTTTAAAGCCGCCGCTGAAGGACCAATGAAAGGTGTTCTCGCCTATTGCGATGAGCCGATCGTGCTACAAGACATCGTGTCCGATCCACACAGCTCCATCTATGATTCAGAACTTACTCTCGTGATCTCTGGCAACATGGTAAAAGTTGGTGCATGGTATGACAACGAATGGGGCTATTCCAATCGCGCTGGCGAAGCCTTGAAATTGCTCGGCACAAAAGCATAATCGCTGAGTTGTAACAATTACCTCAACCGACCAGTGCAAGCTGGTCGGTTTTTTTGTGCCTCCATCAGGGAATGAACGACTTCTGAATGAAAAAATAAAATCATTCGTATCTGTAGGCATCATGAATTCACCAACACCAAGACGCACTGTTATCAAAAACGGTATTCTCTGCCTTGCTGGGTTTAGCACACGATCACTTTTCGCGTCGGAAGAATCTTCTAAACCACTTTTTCGTATCGGTATGGTCACGGATTTGCACTACGCGGATAAAGACCCTGTTGGCACTCGCTTCTATAAAGAAGCTCTCGAAAAACTGGATGCTGCCGTCGCTTTTTTCAATCAAGAAAAAGCAACATTTGTTGTAGAACTTGGTGATTTTATCGATTTAGCGCCGACAGTAGAAATCGAAATCGAGTGGCTGAAAACAATGGAAAAGCATTTTTCACCACTGACCATGCCACGTCACTATGTGTTAGGAAATCATTGCTGCCATGCACTGACGAAAGAAGAATTTGTGGCGCACACGGGCGCGAATAAAGATCATCACTATTCATTCGAGCAACAAGGAATTCGCTTCATTATTCTCGATGCATGCTTCCGCAGTGATGGAGTCGATTACCAACGCAAGAACTTTGAGTGGTCGGATGCAAACATTCCTACAAATCAATTGCAGTGGCTGCAAAAACAGCTCGAAGAAAGTAACGGGCCAGTAATCATTCTCGCTCACCAACGTCTCGACGGAGCAAATAATTTTAGCGTGAAAAACTCAGCAGAAGTGAGAAAAATTCTTGAGAAATCAGGAAAAGTTCTCGCCGTGTTCCAAGGTCATTCGCACAAAAATGATTACCTACAAATCGCAGGAATCCATTATTGCACCTTGGTCGCAATGATCGAAGGATCAGGAAAACAAAACAGCGGCTACACACTGCTAGACATCATGCCCGATCACTCACTGCGCCTGCATGGATTCCTGAATCAGACAAATCGAGAATTCACCAACAAAGTTCCAACAAAATAAAACTATCCCTAGTTTTCCTTAGAGCGCTGCGATTTCTTTCATGATTCGGTCAGCGATGACTTGATAGTCTTCCTTACTTTTCGTTAGACCTTCTTTGGAAAAATCAATCGCTGGGCCAATCGTTACCGTAATGCGTGAAAAACGAATCCGGCCACTGCCGATAGGCAATGCTTCGAAGGCTCCACGAATGCGCACTGGCTGCACCAGCACTCCTGCTTTAGCGACCATCAGACCAATTCCTGGTTGGGCTTTGCCAATATCTCCGGTAGGACTGCGTACGCCTTCCGGAAATACCAACACCCGTTCACCACGCTGTAATAACTTAATGATGGTTTTTAAACTCGCCATGTCAGGGCGTTCTTGATCGACGGGAATAGCTTTCCATTTTGTATAAACCCATTTTCCGAGCCCCACAAATAGTGTTTTGCGCGCTAGGAAATACATTTCATCCCGGTAGAGATTACCAATCAATGGTGGATCAAGAAAGCTCTGATGATTGGACGCTACCATCACGGCTCCTTCTTTGATTAAATTTTCTTCACCAATGATACGCAAGCCGAACAGCGTGCGATAAGCGGCACCGAAGCTCATCCATCCTAACCAATATATCCATCTCATCATAATCGTTAGCCTAACAAACTTTTATTTATTCTTCTTACCACTGCAAGCCTTGGCTTCGCAAAATATCCAGAGACGCCTCTACGGCACTGGCCACAGTATGATCTGAGTTATCAAGAACCACAGCGCCCTTTGCCACGACTAACGGAGCCGTGGCGCGTGCGCTATCAGCATGATCTCGTGCTGCCACGCTATCAGTTACCCCTTCAGCAGAGCGTCGCGCCGCACGGACTTCTGCTGAGGCATCGACATAAATTTTATAGGGCGTATCTGGAAAAACAACCGAGCCAATATCACGACCTTCCATGACAACGCTGGTGCGTTGCAAATAATCACGTTGCAGGGCGACCAAGCGTTCACGCACTAGCGGAATGGCAGAAACGATCGACACCGCTTGATTGACTTGCAGGCTACGTAATTCATCGTGCAAGACAACACCATCAATTGCGATGGTCGAAAAACAACCATCCACGCCACAACCGATGGCCATATTTTCTAATGCCTGCTCGACAGCATCTTGATCGAATGGATCAATTCCCAACGATAATATTTTCCATGTCACCGCGCGATACATTGCACCAGAGTTGACCATCACGAGACCTAAATGGCGCGCCAGATTCCGCGCGATCGTGCTTTTACCAGAAGCTGCAGGACCATCAATGGCAATGGCTACGTGATGCTGATTTTTGATCAATGCCATGAGCTTTGGTGGATAATTGTCTTCATTTCAAATGCCGCATGATCGGATTTTTCCTTCATAATCGCCTGCAAATGCTTGGAAAATCCTGGATATGAAGTATTAACGCAGTCGGTATTTTCAATAATCGTTTCTCCCTCAGCGAATAATCCAGCGATCGCGAATGCCATAGCGATACGATGATCTCCGAAACTTTGCAGCACCGCACCGTGGAGTTTTTTTCCACCAGTGATTTCCATTCCGTCATCAAATTCAGTCACATCTGCCCCCATGAGGCGTAGATTGTCGACCACTGTTTTGATGCGATCTGTTTCTTTCACTCGAAGTTCATGCGCATTTCGAATGACTGTAGTTCCCTCGGCCAGCGCCGCAGCCACCGCGATCACAGGAATCTCATCAATTAGGTTAGGAACTTCCTCAGGACGAATCACCGTGCCTACAAGACCCCGGCCACAAACTTCAATGTTGCCGATTGGCTCACCATCTTCTTGTGAGCGCACTATGTCACTAATTTTTGCGCCCATTCTTACTAACACCGTGATGATCGCATTACGCGTTTCATTGAGTCCCACATTTTGAATCAACAAACGTGATCCATTTAGCGCAGCGGCAGCAACAAGCCAAAAAGCAGCGCTAGAAATATCACCTGGCACATGGAAATCACGAGCCTCAGGCACCTGTCCGCCGCGAATGGTAATGGTATTCCCCTCACGTTGCGTTCTCACGCGAAAAGCCGCCAGCATACGTTCGGTATGATCGCGCGTTTCTGCTGGCTGAATCACGGTCGTTTTGCCTTCACAAAAAAGACCTGCGAGTAAAATGGCACTTTTTACCTGAGCACTCGCGACAGGCATTTCATAAGTAATCGGCTGCAAAGTTCCGCCATGAATCAATAACGGCGCACAACCTGGCTTCGCTCCTTTAGATTCAATGTTTGCTCCCATCTGTGACAGAGGATTGATGATTCGCCCCATCGGACGCGATGAAAGTGAATCATCTCCATACAATTCCGTGTCAAATGGTTGCGCCGCAAGCAAGCCAGCGAGCAAGCGCATGCCAGTGCCAGAGTTTCCACAATCAATCGGAAATGGTGCTTTTTGCAATTTCATGTTGCGCCCCTTGATGCGAATCACCGTAGGACCATAGCCTTCCATTTCTTCGATGATATCGTAATTCACCCCAAGTGATCCCATCGCTTTGAGAGTATTTAGACAATCTTCACTGGGCAGAAAATTGCGTATTTCACACTCCCCGCTTGATAGACCCGCGATGATGGCGGCGCGATGCGACATACTTTTATCACCCGGCACACTGAACTCCGCGTTGAGATGACTGATGGCTTTAACTTTGAATTCACTCATGCTTAAAAATTTACTAACGAGAAATAGGCGACGGAATCAGATCACGTCGGCGTTTGGCTTCGGAAAGCCATTCGCACGCACGTTCATGGTCTGCTGATTCAAGAATTTCAAGCATTTCACGCATTTCTTTGATCGATTCGCGCAATGGTGGCAAAATAGCATCGCGATTTTCACACAAAATTTCCGCCCACATATCTGGATTCCCCGAAGCCACACGCGTGGTATCTCGCAGTCCACCCCCTCCAAATACTGCGCTATCAGGATTTTTTAGCGCCACCATCGCACCCACAGCGGCAAGCAAATGCGGGAAATGGCTCACTCTAGCGACCAATTCATCGTGCTCTTGCGCAGTCATCCATGAAGTATTACACCCGAGGCGATTCCAAAAATTCTCTAATATAATTGCTTGATCGCTCACCACATCATCATCGTTCGTCAATAGACAAGCCGCATGATGAAAAAGATTAGCGCGCGCTTGCTCGATACCGCCTTTTTCTCCACCTGCCATTGGATGGCTCCCAATGAAATTCATTCCTGCACCGCGCACTACCTCGCGCAGAGCTTCGTGTGGCATACGTTTGACACTGCCAACATCAGTGATCAAGCAATCAGCTGGTAACCCAGCATCGATGGCATCATTGAGGATCTTAGCCATCGCGCCGACAGGCACACAAAGGATCAGCAAATCAGCATCTGCGACAGCATCAGATAGCTCAATAGTAGCACTAAGCCCCATGGCTTCTGCGCAGAAAACTGTTTCTGTGCGTCGCGCCCAGATTCTCACATTCGCATGATGCGCCACAGCAAGTGCGATGGAACCACCCAACAATCCGCCGCCGATGATGGCAATATTTTTTATCTCTCGCATGAAAAAACTCGCCGGGCAGGTAGCCCGGCGATATAGAATAAAAGTGCAGAATCCTTATCGATCACGGAACCCTGAAGTGCTTCTTCTCCGAAGCTGGATACTGCGGATCAGCAACTAAAGTGCCGCTAGGAATTCCCTTCACATCGACCACTTTATTGTTAAATGGGCTAAATACGAAACCTGGTTTGCCAGGGACGGCTGCCGCCGTTGGGTGATTCTTAGGTGCTGGCTTATCGATCGGTTTATCTGTAGAATCAATGATGGGTTTTTCCGCTCCATCTCCATTCGGATCTGTAACGCCTGCATTGTCAAGACCATTGCGCTTTTCCGCTTCTTTAAGCGCTTCATCTTTCTTGCGCATTTCTTCACGTTTCGCATCAATCTCTTGCTGCTTCGGATCCATTAACGTACCCCCATTTGGTCTTCTTTGACCCTGACGAATGGGGCGCCCATTCTCATCATAGGGGACACAAGAGGTGAAAAAAACGCCACAGAGAAGTGTTACTGCTGTATATACAAATTTACCGTTCATGATTTTTAAAGTGTTGGGTCGAACGCGTCTGGCAGTGCGTTGCGGTGGGGAGAAACTTAATAAATATTGACAGCTAGTCAAGCACGCATTGCAAAAAAGCAGTAAAAGAAAAAATCAAAATGGTTCTACCACCGGTGCTTTCTCTGGCTGATCTTTTTTCAGCTCGTTTGAGTAACTAGGCATTACCGGAGCCGCTGGAGTAGGAGCAGGATAATGCACTGGCACGGGTGAATTTTCGCGAATTGTTCGATCATGTCACGGAGATAGCAAAAGCCACATCATTACTAACGCATAGCTGATGCCTAGCGGATAGGTCCATTTCGCAGCGTTGAACTCATCAAACCAGTGACCCAAACCTTCGAAAAAACGGCCCGATTTTTTGCTCTCACGCTGAGCCAAACGCTGGCGTTGATGAAACTCTTTCACAAAGTCGTCCATGTAACCTTCGCGTGGCGTTTCATGGCGCTTGAGTTTCAAAAGATCGTTGATCGAGTCCATTTTTATAATTAATTACGTGAAAACGTTAAGAATTGTGTATATTTTAGCAAAAAATGCAAGAAATTTTAAAATTATTTACGCAAATCTTGGAGTCGCCCCTGCAAATATTGATGCGCATAGTGCAATCGAGAGCGCACCGTGCCTTCACTTACTTTCAAAATCTCGCAAATAGTAGAGTGAGGTATACCCTGGATATCAAACATGGTAACCACCGCTCTATGTTCTTCAGACAACTCTTGCATCGCTTCGTTCAATCTTTTTTGCAAATATTTCAATTCGCTAATGGCCACTGGATTGGCACCGATGCTCGAGTCGATCAAAGCCGGATCAGTCAGCGCCGTATGGTCGAGTTCATTAAGGCTTAGACCAGCTATGCGATTTTTCTTTTTGAGAAAATTCAGCGTCATGTTCACCGCGATCGTATAAATCCAGGTATAAAAACTCGATTGACCGCGGAATTTTTCGATGGATTGGAAGGCTTTTGCAAAAATATCCTGCAATAAATCGTTCGTATCTTCGTGATGTGACGTCATGTTATAGACCATCGCATAAAGTTTTTTTCCATAACGATAAATCAGCGCATCGAAGGCACGTAAGTCTCCCGACTGGGCACTATGTACCAAGTCGATGTCACTTTCGTCATCGGCATCATCAGAAGGTATGGGGTGAGGGTGTAGAGCGATTCTACATAGGGAATGTATGCTGTAAATAATCTTCCCTTGCTGAAATAGCTAGCGTTTTTCGGTCCATGCCGGCGATCCATAACGAACCATGATGCGATGAGAAATCTCTGAAAAATCAGGCAGAATCGGTTCAAAGCATACCTGATCTGCCAACATAGTCGCCAATTGATGAGCACGTTGCAAAGAGTCCTGCGGACAAACGCTTACAGATCCTTGATGTAAGAATCCCGCGCGACCGCGGCGCTGGCCTGCGCCTGCGATTTTCCCCCCTGCTCTAGTAACAACATCGTGCTGCACGGGTTTTTGAAAGCAGTAAGCGGACTTATGCACTGCGTCGGACTCACTTAACGTGGCATCGATCCCCTCTGCTCGCATTACTTCTGCCAGCGCAGCATGAACCACGGAATAACTCTGCGCCGCCGGCATTTCCGCGAGCGCGTAGCCACGAGGTATGATTAGTGAATAAGTCCAGTCGTGGCGATGATCAACGATTCCCCCGCCCGTCCAGCGACGAACGATTTGCCCTGAGTAATCAGGTTCCCAAGCAGCCACCGACGCAAAGTGACTAAAATAGCCGAGGCTTACCCAATCGCCCAGCCAACGGTAGATGCGCAGCGTGGGGACTTGGATATTCTCCCACAACAATTCGTCCACAGCCATATTCGCAGGACCGTTGCGTGGTTCTTGATCGTCCCAAATGAACAGTTGTGGCAGCACAGCGGCAATCTGTCATTTTTCATCGATCCAGCGCAATCGTAAAACTTATCACCTTCCGAACAAACCAATAAAATTTCACGTTTTGATGATGATTTCTTGCTACTCGATGAAAAACAGCACAGTTTCTGCCTGTAATTTACACACATGAAAAAACTCATCTCATTATTATCTGCTATTAGCCTATTGGCACCACTACATGGCGAAGAAGGATTTGTCTCGCTCTACAATGGCAAGGATCTTACTGGTTGGAAAAAGGTCAATGGTGATGGCGACTTTCATGTTGATGGTGAATGCATCGTTGGGGCTGGGAAAAACGTGAAATCTAACACATTTCTTCGCACCGAAAAAACCTACAAAAATTTCGATTTCCGCTTTGAGATGAAGTTTGATGATCTTAGTGGCAACTCAGGAATGATGTTCCGTGCGTTGCAAAAACCCGGCGAAGATGGACGCGTCAATGGTTATCAATGTGAGCACGATAACGGCAAAGATCGCGCATGGACCGCTGGCTTGTATGATGAAGCGCGTCGCGGTTGGTTGCAACCACAGAAGGCTAACAAAAATGGCACAGAAGCTGAAAAAGCCGCGCAAAAAGCATTTACCGAGCAAGGGAAAAAAATCATGAAATGGGATGACTGGAATCAAATCCGCATTCTCTGTGAAGACAAACATATTCAAATCTGGATCAATGGCGAAAAACGGGTGGATTACACCGATGAGGGTGCTGAATACACCCCAGAAGGTTTTTTTGCACTGCAAGTCCATGCCGGAAAATCCTGCAATGTTCGTTGGCGCAAGCTTGAGATCAAAACTCTCTAACATTTTTTATCGTTCCACTCGTTGCTATGGGCTTTTTTAAATCGTTGTTTCATAAAATCACCAATCGTGCTGAGATCGAGTGGGATGAAGTAGAAGCAGAGCTTATCGCTGCGGATCTAGGAGTGAAGGGCAGCATGCTCATCATTGACGAATTGCGCGGACTAGGGCGCAAAATCACCGCGAATGACGTCGTCGAAGCCGCACGTCGTCACATCTCCAAACGCCTTCCTGATGCCAGCCCACAGCTCGTGCGTCGCACTGACGGACTACCCTGCGTGGTGCTCGTTGTCGGTGTCAATGGTGTGGGAAAAACCACTTCTGCCGCGAAATTAGCTCATTGGTTACAAAAGCAGCATCACAGCGTGATTCTCGCTGCCGCCGATACGTTTCGTGCCGCTGCCGTGGAGCAATTGGAACGCTGGGGTGAACGACTCGCAATTCCTGTTGTAAAGGGAAATGCAAATGCTGATCCATCATCGGTGTGTTTTCATGCGCACCAAAAAGCCATTGCTAGCAAGGCAGATTTTTTGATCTGTGATACGGCGGGCCGATTGCATACACGGCACAATCTGATGGAGGAGCTGACAAAAATTCGTCGCGTTATTGCCAAAAATGACCCCACAGCACCGCACATGACATTGCTCGCAGTCGATGCCACCACGGGATCGAACGCGTTGCAACAAGCCAAAGAATTTCACAAAGCTTGCCCGCTAGATGGGCTGATTCTCACGAAAATGGATGGCTCAGGGAAAGGTGGCATTGCCGTCACCATTCACGAGCAATTGCAGATTCCGCCGTGTTTTGTTGGCACGGGCGAAGAACCCGATGCGTTTGCATTATTCAACAAAGAAAAATTCCTCAACGAAGTGATCTAACAATCCTGATCCCAGGAACAAAAATTATTTTTTCTCCTTACTCGTAGCTGGCTTCTTGTATTCTAGCACTTGTCCATCAGCGCGTAGACGTTTTTGTAGAGTCGGATAATCGAGCGCGGACAAAGCAACCCCCGCATCGATCGCGAGGCATGCTGCCGTCGCCGAGGATTGACCTAACACCATAAACACCGGCTCCATACGAATGGAACCGAAGGCCATGTGCGAGGCGCTGAGGCAAATCGGCACTAACAGATTTTCACATTCTTCTTTTCGCGGAATAATCGCGCGATAGCTAATCGGATAGGGAGGAACGCGGAGTTGAATATCACCTTCATTACGCACACCGCCTTTTTCATCAACATAACGTTGCACATGGTGTGAATCCATATTGTAGGCTCCCATTCCCACGGAGTCGGCTACTACGTCGCGACCTTCACAATGTTTTTGAGTCATCACAACCGCACCAACCATGCGCCGAGCCTCGCGAATATACAGTTGCGGCGTCCAGTGATCCGTTTTTTGAAATTCATCCTTCGGCAAGCCCCACTGACGATAGAATTGCTTGAGACGATCAGGCAAACGCGGATGATTCTGTAAGGTCCACAGATACCCTAACTGATAGACGCGATGCCGCTCGATGATGGCTGCTCGCTCTTGATAACTGCCATCGGGATAGGCGTAATTTTGCCCAATAAAATCCGTCGATACCGCGCCGCTGTTATTCGTGTCAGTTTTAGCGTTTGGCATCGGATCATATTTCGCTGCGGGAGCGGTATAGAAATCAGACTCCGCATAGCGCAACAACATTTCATAATCACGCTCGTTGTATCCAGCAGGTTTTTCGATAGGCAGTCGATTCTCAGGCGCATTTGTTAGACACATCCGAAAACAGTAAGCTTGCACACGCTGATCACCTGCACCTTCGATCCCTGGACCATTGGCATCAATACCAGGAAGCAAACCGCTAGTGGCATCACCTTTTTTGACATAAGGATCGATAAATCCACCAAACTGATGCGAATGTGCACCCTTCGCCTGTACCCCGTTGACGGTCTCGCCATACTGCGCATTTGCCTCGCGACCGACAGTATATTTCACACCAGCCATCGCCAATAAATCACCCTCATAACTAGCATCGATGAACATTTTTCCAGCGAATACGTCGCCTGATTCCATCACAATCTGTTGGATGCGTCCGCCTTGCATCTTCACTCCCTGATTTTTTGTTAGAACAAGTCGTTGCCCAGTAAAAACCTGCATTTTATTTTGAGTGATCCATCCAGCATACACTTCTGAAGCCACATGTGGTTCGAAGGTCCATTGCGCATCGTCCTTAGGCGACAATGACCCATGCCGATAGTCACTGCGTTTTTGAAATTTCCAGCGCGCATCATCGGCGTAGATTTTTTTGATCTCTTGATAAAATTCACGCGCAATGCCACCGATGACCACTTTATTGCCAATATCTGTTTGTCCCAAGCCACCAGTGGTGAGACCGCCTAAGTGGTGACTCGGCTCTGCTACGATCACAGTTTTCCCCATGCGCGTAACTTGCACAGCAGCAGCAATACCAGAAGAAGTGCCGCCATAAATGATCACATCTGCTTGACGTAATTCGGCTCTTACAGCAGAGATCGAAAATGCCATCATCAAGACATGAATCCATGCCGATCGAGAAGTGAAACGTAACATGCTAAGTGGGCGATTCATCGCAAGCACTCTGTAATTCAGCAGGAAAATGGTCAAGCGTTTTCGCAGCCATGAACACAACTTGACTAAACATCTCAACAATCTATGATTTCGCCATGCGCACATTACCCTATCTTCTCTCTCTATCAGCCACACTTATGATTCATGCCGCACCTTTGCCTGCACTTCCGCTTTATGAAAACGGTGCCCCTGATGCCTTGGGGACTGCCGAAAAAGATATTCCTACGCTCACAGCATATCTTCCCCAAGGGAGCACATCACCGACCACTGCGATCCTCATTTGCCCTGGCGGTGGCTACGGTGGACTAGCAGAACACGAAGGTGCTGGCTATGCCACTTGGCTAGCGGAACAAGGCATCGCTGGTGTTGTGTTGAAATATCGCTTGGGCCCCTCAGGCTACAAGCATCCAACGATGCTGAACGATGCGGCTCGCGGCATGCGGCTGATGCGTTCACAGGCCAAAGCATGGAACATCGACCCGAAACGTTGTGGAGTCATGGGTTCTAGCGCGGGTGGTCATTTGGCAACAACGTTACTTACACATTTCGATGAGGGAAAAACTGGCAATAAAAATGTCATCGAGCAACAAAGTTCGCGCCCCGATTTTGGCATCTTATGTTATGCCGTTATCACGATGTCAGACAATACCCACGCTGGGTCGCGGAAAAATTTGTTAGGCGATAATCCTTCGCCTGAGTTAATCGAAAATTTATCTAACGAAAAACAAGTTACCAAAGATACCCCACCGTGTTTCATCTGGCACACATGGGAGGATCAAGCCGTGAAAGTGGAAAACTCGTTAGAATTTGCCAGTGCCTTACGCAAAGCAGGAGTGAAATTTGATTTGCATATCTATCAAAAAGGACCACATGGCATCGGACTCAGCGTCGGCAAAAATGGCGCGAAAGCAGGCGAAGTCCACCCGTGGGCCAGTGATCTGTTAGTGTGGCTACGCCAAAATCAATGGGCAAAATAACAAGGCCCACGCTTGACATGCAACAAACGTTGCATGGTGAAACGCCATGAAAAATTGTAAAGATTCGGTAAAGCTGCGCGACAATTCAAAATGACTGTGGTTAGTGATCTTGAACAGATTATGAAACATCACTTATCAAGCCTACTTTCAGCCACTCTTATCACTGGTGGCCTCCTAACAAATACGGTGCTAGCTCATCCTGATCACGATGAAACCACCAGCCCAGCCGAACACGAATTGTTACTCATACAAACCGCAACGGCACCCGCGAGTAATTCATCTGTAAGCATCGCCACTGAAGGTGAATTCCGCGTCATCAAATCAAACGGCATTCCTGATCATACTCCTGGTGATTTCCCCCGTCGTGGCAACCCGAATGTAATCAAACCGCAAAGTTACAGCTTCCGCATGCCTCTCAAACCAAAAGCAGCAGCGGAACCCATTCATCGCGGCGGTTTCTGGTGGGGTGTCGCGATCAACGGTGTGCCATTTGAACCCGGCACTGGCGAATCATGGAATAACGATATGCGCTCTGGCTGGCGTTATGAAGCAGCCACGGGATTTCTCAATCTAGGTCTCGATGAACACAATGCTCACGTGCAACCCAATGGAGCTTATCACTATCATGCTCTGCCAACGGGTATCGTCAAAGAGCACGGCGGCGATGAAAAAAATATGCTGTTAGTTGCCTGGTCCGCTGATGGTTTTCCGGTCTATACCGCACAGGCCTACAGCGATCCAAAGGACGCGAAAAGTCCACTGAAAAAAATGAAGTCGAGCTACCAACTCAAAAAAGGAGCGCGTCCCTCAGTACAGGGTGGACCATCAGGAAACTACGATGGCCGCTTTACCCAAGATTTTGAATTCATCAAAGGCAGCGGCGATCTCGATGACTGCAATGGACGCTTCGGAGTAACTCCCGAATTTCCCGAGGGTACATACTATTACTGCATCAGTGCCGATTTCCCCTTCGTCGCCAGAATGTGGAGGGCCGAACCTGATGCCAGTTTCAACAAAGGCGACCGCCCACCAGGAGCTGGTGGTGGGCTTCAACAAGCACCACTCGGCGGAGCACCGCGCGGCATCATGGAAGGCGGACCTTCCCCTGCCCCAAACCCTGGCGGAGTCATTCCAGCAGTTCCTTCGCCCGGCGGTGGCGCAGGTATGCCGCGTATGCCTGTCATTGGCGCGATCGATAAAAATTCCGATGGCACACTCGATCAAGACGAATTAAAAAACGCCGCAGCAGCACTGCTCTCGCTTGATAAAAATGGCGACGGAAAATTAACCACCGATGAATACCGCGGCACCCTACCAGGCGGTGCCAGACCCGGCGCAGCAGGAGTTCCTAGACAAGGGCAATAAGAAAAAATGTTTCGATGATTTTCCCATCGCAAAAAAAAGCCAGCCCTGCAATTTCTGCGGGGCTGGCCATTGAGAAAATATGGATTACAGTGATTGCAATGTTGCTTTTACCGCAGTGAAATCGGGCAAATCTTTGGGATGATCTTGCACTTCGGCGTATTGCACGATGCCGGCTTTATCGATCACAAATGCGGAACGTTTCGCCACACCGCCCATGATCAAATTCGCTTCAGGAAGGAATTGATCGTATGCCACGCCGTATGCCTTGGCGACATTGTGCTCATAATCACTGAGCAATGGCAGGGTGATGCCTTCTTTTTCTGCCCATGCGGCTTGCGCAAATGGATTATCACCACTGATGCCGATCACCTTGGCATTGAGCGCTTCATACTCAGAAATGCCTGCGGAAATATCGCAGAATTCGGTGGTGCAAACGCCAGTAAAAGCCATCGGCACGAATAGTAACACGATGTTGCTCTGACCGATGTGCTCAGAAAGGGTGAACAATTTGGGGCCCTCGGCGGTTTTGGTGACAAGGGTGAAATCTGGTGCTTTATCTCCTACTTTGATTGACATATATGTGTTTTGGTTGTTGAACGGTGGGCGCAGACCTTAGCGCAAAATGCTCCTAGGTCAATCACGAGTCACGCAATATGTTTGAATTTTCAAAAATGGGTCTGCGTTTGGGCGGCAAAAGTGGGATCTCCGAGTTGATGGACGATCTGGGCCACGCTCTGGCTGCGGGTGGTGAGAATATTAAAATGCTCGGTGGCGGGCAACCAGCGCATATCCCTGAAGTTGATGCCCGCTGGCGCCAGCGTTTGCAAGAAATGACCGAGCAAGAGGGTGAGTGGGAGCGAGTTTTGGGCAATTACGATCCCCCACGCGGCAATCCTGCCTTCATCAAATCATTGGCGGGACTGCTACAACGCGAATTTTCATGGCCCATCACGCCAGAACACTGCGCGATTACTTCGGGCGGACAGACAGCATTTTTCTTTCTCTTTCACTTGCTCGCAGGAGAGATGCCTGATGGACGAAAAAAGAAAATCCTCTTGCCTCTAGTTCCTGAATACATCGGCTACGCAAACCAATCTGTACGTGAAGATCTTTTTCATGCTCACCCGCCGCGCATCGAGTTCACCGGTGAACACGAGTTCAAATACCGCGTGGATTTTGATACCTTAGTCGTCGGTGATGACATCGCTGCCATCTGTGTATCACGCCCTACAAATCCTACGGGAAATGTGCTAACCGATGAGGAAATTGCCCGATTGGCAGCGTTGGCAAAAGAGAAAAATATCCCTTTGATCATCGATAATGCCTATGGAGCACCATTCCCTAACATAATTTTCACCGAGGTAACTCCCGTTTGGAACGAACACATTATTTTGACCTTGAGCTTATCAAAACTTGGACTCCCCGGCACACGCACTGGAATAGTGGTCGCGCATCCGCAAGTGGCCGCAGCCATTGCGAAAATGTCCGCAGTAGTAGGTCTTGCGAACCCAAACATTGGTCAAGCTATCGTGAGACCCATGCTCGAATCAGGCGAAATTTTATCGATGTCGCGCGAAGTATTACGACCATTCTATATCGAAAAATCCCGACTCGCTCAGCAATGGGTCAAAGAATTATTTGCCGATGATTTCTCCTACTATATTCATCGTAGTGAAGGCGCATTATTCCTATGGCTATGGTTTCCTGAATTGCCGATCAGTTCGCGCGAGCTCTATGAGCGTTTGAAAAAACGTGGCGTATTGATCATTTCTGGGCATTACTTTTTCTTTGGATTAGAAGATAGCGTAGAATGGAAACACCGTCATGAATGCCTGCGCATGACTTTTACCATGGCCGAGAACATCGTGCACGATGGCATTCGCATCATCGGCGAAGAAGTAAAACGCGCATGGCAGGAATCGACTAACAAAAAATAATGCACAACGCAGTATATGGATGGAGATACCGATTGATCGCCGCAGAGGCCCTCAACCGAAAGTCCGCGCGTAGGGCAATCGATGGCTTTCTCATTCATCACGCTGGCGGCTATGCCTGTGTGCAACCTTGGAGCGAATTTGGCCATGGCTCTGTGGACGAACTATGGCAGGCTATCGCGTTAGAGCAGCAAACGCCACTTATCGAGCAAGCCCTTCATTGTGCCCGCATCGACGGAAAAGCAAGAAATGAGGGCGTATCACTATGGCAAGATATTTCCGTGCCAGACAGTCATGCGACCTTTACCTCTCTCACAACATCTTGGCAAAACGCCCGCGATGCCGGATTTACCATCGCGAAAATAAAAGCCAGTGCAGAACATTCCGCTGATCTCGCCGCATGGGCGAATGGCGATGACCAACTTCGATTGCGCTTGGATTTTAATGAAATGCCATCGCGCGAAGAAACACAAAAATGGTTAGATCAATGCCCCACTTGGTTACGCCAAAAAATTGATTTTCTCGAAGATCCGTTTCCCTATGAAGCAGATTCGTGGAAAGAATTTGCCGACACGAACAATATTACTCTCGCCCTAGATCGTGGTCTCGCAGAACAATCGCAGGAAAGCTCATTGATCAGCGTGTGGAAACCAGCATGGGCACCGCTGCCGAGCGTGGAGACAAGTCATTTGCTCGTCACTTCCGCGATGGATCATGTCATAGGACAAGCATGGGCCGCCTACCAAGCGGGACTGCACCGTGTGAAAGAAATTTGCGGCCTGCGTACCGAGCATTTATTTGAAATGAATGAGTTCTCCGAACGCATGGGAATGTGGTCACCCACATGGCCTAGGATCAATGGCGCGGGATTAGGATTTGATGATTTGTTAGAAAAACTACCATGGACCCGCATACGATAACACAATCGGAATTTTGGCAAAGTGCCGCATCATTTTTGTTAGAAAATGCTAGTTGTCACCCGCTCGTTGATATTCCTATCCCATCGATCGCTTTTGCCACTTCTGGTTCTAGTAGCACCCCGAAACGCATTGTGCTTGCGAAAAAAAGCCTGCTTTTATCTGCTGCGGCGGTAAATCAACATTTACGAGTCACTCAGAAAAGCGCATGGGGGCTCGTTCTGCCATGGTGGCATGTCGGTGGATTTGCCGTGCCAACTCGGGCGTATGCAGCACAATGCCGCTTTCACCAAGGACCAATACGCTGGGATGCGGACGCATGTTATGATTGGTTGAGCGCAGCAAACATCACTCACCTCTCGGTGGTGCCGACCCAAGTCTTTGATCTGGTTCAGTTAGGCAAACCATGTCCCTCACCCTTGCAAGCGATGGTAGTGGGCGGCGGACGTTTGGAAACATCGCTCGGCCAACGAGCACGTGATCTCGGCTGGCCCGTGCTGGCCAGTTATGGCATGACCGAAGCTGGATCGCAGATTGCTACGCAAGACATCGACGAACTAACAAATCCCTACTCTCCCGATTCATTGAGTATTTTACCCATTTGGCAAGTAGCATTAAATGATCAAGGAATCATCAAAATCAGCGGCGATGCCCTATTTCACGGTTATTTGCACACAACAAATAACGGACTAAACTACCAGAAAAGAGACGAAATCAGCTATACTACCAAAGATCGTGGAGTCATCATCGCTGGCAAGCTAAGCATGGAATGTCGAGCAGATGAAATCGTAAAAATTCTCGGTGAATTGGTCAACCCACAAGAAATCGAAAGAGAACTCAGCGAATCAGGGCTGCCACAGCAACGATTTGCCGTTATTGCGATAGCCGATGAACGAAAAGGACATCGACTCATATTCGTCCATGAAAACCTCCCACTCACTGAGATCACCGCAGCGATTGCGAGCTATCATCAACTCGCCGCTGGCTACGCGCGCATCGAAGAAATGATGGCGATTGAGGTATTCCCACGCAGTGATTTGGGGAAAATTCGTCGAGCAGAACTCATCGCGCACTACCTGCAAGCTATGTCTTAACGAAAATCGCCTCTTGCGTCGTTCGTCAATTCCTGCTTTTCTCCGCGTCTCAATCACCGATACGAATATGGCAGACAAAACGAATACCGACCCTCAGCGCATGGAAAAAATTGTTTCCTTATGCAAACGCCGTGGCTTCATTTATCAAGCAGGCGAGCTTTACGGTGGATTAAACGGATGCTGGGACTACGGCCCACTAGGCACGGAATTGAAGCGTAATTTAAAAGATTTTTGGTGGCGCAGAACCGTGCAGGAACGTGATGATATCCTCGGCATGGATGGTGCCATTCTGACCATGCAACAAGTGCTGACCTCTTCCGGTCACATCGGTGGATTTTCCGACCCGATGGTAGATTGCAAAACCTGCAAAGGCCGCTTCCGTGCTGATAATATCGCAAGCATGCAGTGCCCTGAAAAACCAAGTTGCACCGTGGGTGGCTCGCCAAAATGTGAACTCACTGAGCCACGCGAGTTCAATCTGATGTTCAAAACAAAAATGGGCGCCTCCGCAGATGAAAGTGATCCTAATTCTACCGCATACCTTCGCCCGGAAACGGCTCAGTCGATTTTTGTGCAATACAAAAATGTGTTAGATTCATCGCGCATCAAACTGCCTTTCGGCATTGCGCAAATCGGCAAATCATTCCGCAATGAAATCAACCCACGCAACTATACTTTTCGTTCGCGGGAATTTGAACAAATGGAGATTGAATATTTTTGCCATCCTGATGACGGCATGCGCTTGACCGATGAATGGTTAGAGAAACGCCTGTGCTTCTACGAAGAGATTGGCATCCCCCGCACCAAGCTGCATATCCTTGATGTGCCCGATGGCGAACGCGCATTTTACTCGAAAAAAACCTACGATATTGAATATGAATTCCCCTTCGGAATCCAAGAACTAGAAGGTGTGGCGTATCGCACCGATTACGATCTCGGCGTTCATCAAAAAGGCGCAGGACGTTCTTTGGAATACTTTGATGAAGAGACAAAGGAAAAATTCCTCCCTCACGTGGTCGAGCCATCTGCCGGATGTGACCGCACGATTTTAGCGTTGATCTGCGAAGCTTTCGATGAAGAAGTCCTCACTGATGACAAAGGCAAAGAAGACATCCGCACCGTGATGCATTTCACACCACGCATGGCTCCGATCAAAGTCGGCATTTTTCCACTGCTCAAAAAAAATGAAGAACAAGTCCGCATCGCCAGAGAAATCCAGCGCAGCTTGCAGCCGTGGATGAATGTTTCTTACGACGACGGCGGCGCTGTGGGACGTCGTTATCGTCGTCAAGACGAAGTCGGCACGCCGTATTGCATTACTGTCGATTTCGAGACCTTAGGCGAAAGCGGCGATGAATTGAAAAACACCGTCACGCTGCGTCATCGCGACTCGATGGAACAAGAGCGCATGCCCATTTCTGGACTGCTCACGTGGTTGTTAGAACGCGTTCGTTAATCCACCGATGCGCTGGCAAATTCTCGTTGCTGGAAAACCCGCTCTGGCATACGCCAAGACTGGTGTTGACGAGTATTTGCTGCGCCTGCGTCGTTATCTTGATTGCGAATTGATCATCGTCAAAGCTGGTAGCTCCGAAGATGTTTCTCACCGATTGTTAGAAAAGTCAACGGGCAGCTATCGCATCGCACTGGATGAAAGAGGCGAACGACCCACCACCCGTCAACTCAGTGAAACCATCGCCGCATGGGAAATGCGCGGTGAAATTAAGAGCATCAGTTTCCTCATCGGAGCCTCTGATGGTCACACCTCAGAACTGAGAAAATCCTGCGACATGGTGCTTTCCCTCTCCTCACTCACCATGCAACACGAACTGGCATTGGTCGTTTTGTTAGAACAAATCTATCGCATTGCCACCCTAAGACGTGGCGAACCGTACCACCGCGACTAATAACATTAATAAAATGAAATATCGCGACGCCCCTGCATCGCCCGTAGCAAGGTAAGCTCGTCGGCGTGTTCCAGCCCACCACCAGCAGGCAAGCCCTGCGCAATGCGGGTCACGCGACAATCCAGATGTTTCAACTCTCCGGCAAGATAATTCGCCGTCGCCTCCCCTTCCACATCGGAGCCAAGCGCTAGAATCACTTCCATCCCTGGTTTCGCACGTCTAATCAGCGAGGCGATACGCAGATCATCTGGTGATACTTGGTCCAAGGGTGAAAGCTTCCCACCTAAGCAATGATAAAATCCACGGAATGATCCAGAACGTTCGATCGGCAGCACATCCGTCGCTTGCTCAACAACGCACAGTAAACTACTATCGCGCGAAGAATCGTCACACGATGCGCACTGATCCGTTGTCGCAAAAAATCCACAGCATTCGCACAAAACAATCTCCGCCTCCATGCGTTGTAACGCGCTCGCCATGGCGAGAGGGTCAGCACGTTTGCTTTGCAATAACCATACTGCCATCCGTTCCGCACTACGCGGTCCGACTCCTGGCAGACGTTTTAATTCAGCCACCAATTCTCGCACCGCTTCAGGATACTCAATTCTAGCCATTATGCCCCCCTTTCGTCTGATTTACTTCATCGGGATTCGCAACAGCTACTTCCCTCACTACGATTCGTTTTTGCACTGATGGTTCTGAAATAATTTCACAGGGTAGCGAATGACGATGCGCGAAAATCATCGCACACATCCCACTCCACACACCAGCGATGAGAGGAATCATCGGAGAAAATTTCCATGCCGCCAACGCCAGCACCGGCATCCAAGCGAGCATAAGTAGCAACGAGCTTAGCCACACAATCAAACGTCGCCACGCACCCGGGCTTGAGAGCATCACCGATACCGGGAAAAACGCCGTAAATCCGGCAAATAATAACATCAACGATGCCGGGATTTCACGTGCTTCGCCACCTAACAATGATATCCACTCGGTCATCATCGCATTAGGCGCATCCAAGAATCCTAACAAACTCATGCCCACCGCAAGTCCAAGGGACATGGTGCCTATCAAGATCTTCGTAACACTCAACGATCCGTGAGCATGTTGTTTGATGGTGGTCATGTGGTGACGCAAACATAACACAGCATCGATCATACTCCAAGGCTAAATCGCAGATCCCCGCTGCGCAATCATACCAAACTCTCATAGTATGTGGGGAAAAATGACAAGATTTGCCAAGCATCACCCATTCACCGCCCCTTCCCATAAAGATGACTATTTGTGACAATACTGGACATTCCCTCATTTATCGAAATTTTCCGCTTGATCAAACCACTGTATTTCTGTAGACATGGCTCGAAGTGCGATG